>JAOZIG010000194.1 GCA_026014515.1 Candidatus Bathyarchaeota archaeon
GTTACTCAGATTAATCGCAGTAACCAAGCCCGTCAAGTCTCCACGAACCAATATGATGTCTCCTGACTCTATCGCGATATCAGTTCCAGTGCCAATAGCTACACCCACGTTCGCCTGAGCCAAAGCAGGGGCATCATTGATGCCGTCACCCACCATCGCCACCATACCATACTTCTCCTGAGCATCAACCACCACCCGAACCTTCTCATCGGGCATGACCTCCGCGTAGACATCATCAATACCCACCTGAGAGGCGATGGCTTCAGCGGTTGCCTTGTTATCGCCTGTTAGCATGATGGTTTTCATGCCCATCTTCTTTAACTCGTTCAAGGCGAGCACCGAGTCGTCCTTTAGTGTGTCAGCGACAGCGATTATGCCGGCGGGTTCACCGTTTACTCCAACAGCCATCACTGTCTTGGCTTCGCGCTGTAGTCTACTGAACTCTTTCTGTAGGTCATCGGGGAAGCTATCAAGTAGAGTGGGTTTACCGACTATGATGGTTTTGTCATCTATTTTGCCTGTTACGCCTTCTCCGCGTAGCGCTTTGAACTCGTTGGGCTGGGTTAGATTGATCTTGCGTTCCATGGCTGTGCGGATTATTGCTCTTGCTAGGGGGTGTTCGGAGCCTTGTTCAAGGCTTGCAGCATAATAGAGGAGTGATTCATCGCCTATGATGTCGGTGATCTCGGGTTGTCCCTTTGTTATGGTGCCGGTCTTGTCCAGTACGATTGCCTTGATCTCTTTCATGGTTTGGATGGCTTCACCACGCCTGATCAATATCCCGTTACGTGCACCCATACCGGTACCCACCATCAATGCAGTAGGCACCGCCAAACCAAGACTACATGGACAAGCGATAACCAAGACGCTGATCATGGCGCTGATAGCCAGCATCACCTGTGGTAGGGTTACGTCAACCCATGGGATGAACCCTGAGCCCCAGACCAGTACACGATTCAATGGACCGGGTATCAGCATCCAAGCTACAAGTGTGAAGAACGCGATACCGATGATAACTGGCACAAAGATTGCGATGACATCATCAGCGAACTTCTGTATAGGCACCTTTGTGCCCTGAGCCTCCTCAACCATCTTGATGATCTGGGCTAGGAATGTGTCTTTACCGATCCTTGTCGCCTCAACATGCAGCAAACCTTCTTGGTTAACAGTTGCTCCGATTACCTCGTCACCAACCTTCTTCGTTACGGGCATGGATTCTCCTGTCGCCATTGACTCATCGACGCTGCTCTCACCCTTGATTATCACGCCATCGGTGGGTATCTTCTCACCGGGCTTTACAATCATCACATCACCGGCTTTCACCTGCTCCATGGGTACCTCCTGTTCCTCCCCGTCAACAAGTATTAGCGCTGATTTTGCTTCCATCTTCAACAACTGGCGTATCGCTTGACTGCTCTGTCCCTTTGCTAGAGCCTCATAGTATTTGCCTGTGAGGTTGAAGCTGAGGATCATGGTGCTGCTTCCCGCGTAGTTGAATAAGGGGGTGAAAAAGCTGGCTGGACCAGTAAGCCACGCGATTATGGTACCCATGGCGATCAATACATCCATGTTGGCGGTACCATGTGTTACCGCTGCATACGCTGACTTGATGGTGGGCCATCCTACCCAGAATATAGCTGGAGCGCTGAGCACGGTCATTCCTATGTTGAATATCATGTGGTTTGGCCAAGCTACCCCGAAGAACATGTGGGGTATCATCCAGATCATAATTGGGATAGTGAAATACCAGCTACGAAGCATCCTTTGTCTTGATTTTTCTAGTTCCTGCTCGTAGACATCAACCTCTTCCTCGTCAGCCACATCATAGCCTTGGCTACGTACAGCCTCACGGAGATCAACAATGCTCGCCTGCTTTGGATCATACTTGACGAATGCTTTCTCAGTGGCTAGATTCACCACAGCCTCCTTGACGCCTGGTACACGTTCAAGCGCCTTCTCGACTGCTGCGACACACGCTGCACAGGTCATGCCTGTTATTCGCATGGTGACTTCCCGTGTCTCAGCGTCGCCGGGCATCACTGGCTCGTATTCGAGTTCCCGTATTGATTGTGCGATATCGTCTAGGTTTACCTTGTCTGGGTCGTACTCGATTACTGCCTTCTCTGTGCCATAGTTGACATCAGCTTTCCGAATACCTTCTCGTTTGTACAGGTTGTTGGATATACTCTGGGCGCATGTGGCGCAGTGCATACCCTTTACTGGTATTACGAGTGTCTTGGATTTCTCCTCTTTACTATTACTCACGAGTAATTACTGAAAATGGCGGTGTATAAACTATCAGTGAGGGTTTATAGCCCGCGATTCAATGAAACTTTTAGAGGTGAACTAAGTCGAAGCAAATCGAGCTAAAAGTAAAAGGAATGACCTGTACCCACTGTGAGATGCGAGTCAAGAAGGCTCTTGAATCAGTTCCTGGAGTAAAATCCGCAAAGGCTGACCACAAGAAAGGAATCGCTGTCATCGAAGCAGAAGACAACGTCACCACAGAGGCTCTCGTCAAAGCAGTGAATGATACTGAGCTATACGAGGCTCAAGCCTAATCTAATCTTTTTTAATCTGTTGCTCAATCAAGGCACGAAGCTGTGTCCTAATCTCTTCATGCATCTGTTTTGTGCTCTCGAGGTTCTCTGCATACTGTTTGTTTTTCTCTTCCCAGAGCTGCATCTCATCGTTGCTGGCTAACGCGTTTTTAAACTCAGTAAGCATCTGCTGGTTAACCTCATAGACATAGATATGCTTGTACCTGCTGTCCTCTTGTTTGAAATCCTTGAAGCAGCTATTACACTTGTAGGCAGTCTTGACCTCACTAAAGGTCTCACCACAGCCACTAAGACACCGTAAAGGTTCGTCACCACCTTGAGTATTCTTCACGAAAACCTTGCCGCCACACTTGGGGCAAACTGGTGCAGCTACTACATCATCGCTATCACAGCGTGGACATGCCACCTTTACTCCAATGGGTTTCTTGACCATCATCTTGTTGATGGTGAGTATCTGGAGTATCTTCTCTAGGTTTTCTCGCTCCATCTCCATCTCGATGTGTCCCGGTGAATAGTAGTGATATGTGCTGGATTTGGGGTGTAGCTCTGTTTGTTTGTTGGTGATGAGGTACTTCATCAGTTCACGTACCTCGGGGTTTCTGAGGAGATTCTTCCGTTTTAGCTTGTACACATCATTGGTAGCAAGCTCATGCTCATAATCCGAGACATACGCGATTATCTTGTCTGGAAGATGCTCAAAGTTCTCCTTACTCTTGATAATATAATCAACGGCACCCATCTTCATTGCATTAATAGCTATCTCAGGGTCCTTCTGCTGAGTAACCATGATTATTGGCGTGATTACGTCCAGTTCGTTAAGTTTCTTAAGAATACTGAGCCCAGTATACTGTGCTAGGTTATAATCCAGCATCAACAGATCATAGTTTTTCGCTAAAAACACGTTAAAGAACTCATGAGCTGAGGCTACGTGGTCTACCTCGATGGGTTTTCCTGATTTATTGATGAAGCGTTGGAGTATCTTGTAGTGGTTCAGGTTGTCCTCGACCATCAAAACATGGTAGACTCTATCACTCATCCACACTACCTCCTATAATTGTGCGCTTCATGTATGCCAGTCCCATGAATTTTTGAATAAAAAGCATTATCCGCTTAGAATCTGTGTTAAGATTACTCATTACCGCTCCACCAATCCATCAACATGGACGGCTTGACCCACCTGAGAATCAGCATCTTCTTCAACCGCACCATCAGGAACAGTGAAAATAAACGAGCTACCATAACCCTCCTGACTCTCAACCCATATCTCACCACCGAGAGACTCAATGATCTTCTTACAGATACTGAGCCCCGCCCCGGTTCCCGGGTAATGATTGGTATGTTCTAGGCGCTGGAATAACTTGAAGAGATGCTCATGCTGGTCCTCAGGGATACCTATTCCGTTGTCTCTGACCTTGAACTGGTATCCGGTCTCTGTTTCGGTATAGGTTATCTCGACTCTTGGTGGGTTTGTCTCGTTGAACTTGATGCCGTTACCGATGAGATTCATCAGTACCTGCTTGATCCATGTCCTCTGAGTAACCAACTCGGGTAGATTATTGCCTGTTACTATTGCTTGTTTCATATCTATCTGGGGTTTAAGCTCCTCTTTTATCTCAGCTAGAAGTACGTTTAGGTCTACTTTGCTGTATTCTGTGTTGATTCTACCGACACGAGATAGTGTGAGCAGGTTGTCGATGAGTTCACGCATATTATTTGATGCCTTGAGGATAGAGTCAAGATACTCTTGCCCTGTCTCATCCAGTACATCAAAATAATCCTCAAGAAGGAAATCACTAAAACTCTCAATAGTCATCAAAGGCGCCTTGAGGTCGTGGCTAACGATGTGTGTGAAATCGTTAAGGTCCCTGTTGGCCTTCTCCAGCTCTTCAAGACTCGTGTAAAGGGTGGTTTCTATTCTTTTTCGCCAAGTAATATCATTGACAGCGCTAACCACATGCTTTACCACACCGTCAACAACGACAGGCGCCCAGCTATGGCTTACCCAATATACTTCTCCATCGCCACCTTGTATCCTATACTCGTTGATCTTACCCTTATTCCCAGCTAAGGAACTGTTATAGAACTCAGCTATCTTGCCCAAGTCTTCACTGACCACGAGTTCACCCCACATATGGTCCACGAGTTTGCTTGGCTTGTAGTGGAATATCTCTGCTGAGGGCGAGATATAGTTGATTGAGCCCTCTGGTTTTGTTAAAACAATGACATCTTGGACGTTTTCCACGATGTTTCTGAACTGTTTCTCGCTTGCGCTGATGGTCTCAACCTGTTTAACCCTGTTTACCGCTTGTCCAACAAGTAGACTGATGGCTTCCATCAACGGGTAATCAGTCTGACTAAATGGGGTCGCCTGATACGCGGTAAGATATCCATAAACAACATCCATAAACAGGGGCACAACCAGAACATAGCCATCATCCAGAAGCCTCTGGGTAATGCCATCCTTGAGTTCATCAACACCTAATGATAGCTCAGGGGAATCACCCAGCCGCTTCACGGGGTCAGCTGAATAATCATTGATCAACCAGAAACAGGTATTACGGTACCCCATTATCTCATCAAGCACGTTCAAGGTTCTTGTAGTGACATCCTCCATGGTGTTGGCTGAAGAGATCACTGGGAGAATCTCCCGTACACCCTCTAATCGTTTCTGATACCTGCTTTCCTCGCGTTTTCTTCGATGCGACTCTGCGTGGCTCTTGATACGCCGAGCCAATAACTGATAGTGACTTGGGTCAGCTTCCTTACGTACATAGTCGTCTACACCTGCTTGGAAGGCAGCCTCGGCTACTACCTCGCTTCCCCTACCGGTATACATGATGAAAGGGATGTCTTGGACACGTTTTACCCGCTTACAGAGGTCCATTCCGTTTACATCTGGCATAACATAGTCTGAGACAATACAATCAATACATGTGTCTAGATGCTTCATGAGATCATCAGCGGTCCTCACAGATACAATTTCCAGTTCAGAGTCTGCTTCCTCTAGGAAAGTCTTAGCGAAGAACAGTTGCTCTGACTCATCATCAATGTGCAGTATGACGTACTTGTCACTAGGGGGAAGGACCTCTGATGTCAATTTGATTACGGGAACACGGGAACCTATTTGAGAATTATAGAGCAATAACCCATGTCAAGGAAAACATTAAGCCCCTGAATCCAACCAACTATTATGACAGATTCCGAGAAAAACCACATGCTTAGACGAGTCAAAGAACTCTACGGTGACCGCCTTACAGAAGACCAACTAGCTGCAGTCGAGGCAAGCCTAGACCCAATGATCAAGGTACTGGAACAACTACGAAACATGCCACTGGAGAACAGCGACGAGCCCTACAGCGTATTCAAACCCTACAGGAAGGACAAGCAATGATATACAAAACCATCACACAGCTATCAGAAGCCCTAAGAAACGGGGAAACAACGCCAACAGAACTCACAGAAACCAGCATTCAATGTCTCAAAGAACATGGCCCTACCCTCAACTGTGTAGTAACCATAACCGAGAAAAGAGCCTATAAACAAGCAAAACGAGCCGAAGAAGAACTACGATCAGGTAAAAACAGGGGACCACTCCATGGAATCCCATGGGGCGCAAAAGACCTGCTAGCAACATCAGGGGGCATCCCCACAACATGGGGAGCGTACCCCCTCCGAGAACAACGATTTGACTATGATGCAACTGTTGTTAAGAAGCTTGAGGAGGCGGGTTCTGTGCTTGTGGCTAAACTTGCAATGATTGAACTGGCGGGGGGAATGGGGTATAGGCAGCCAAACGCCAGCTTTACAGGACCATGCGCCACCCCCTGGAGCCTTAAACACTGGAGCGGTGGAAGCAGCAGTGGCTCAGGGTCAGCGGTCTCAGCTGGACTTGTCCCTTTCGCTATTGG
>JAOZIG010000137.1 GCA_026014515.1 Candidatus Bathyarchaeota archaeon
AATGCCCACGAGACCAAAATCGAAGAAAACTATCTTGCCTTCACTTGTTACTCTTAGGTTTCCGGGGTGAGGATCACCGTGGTAGAAGCCATCGACAAAAATCTGTTGTATGTATGCCTCAAAGCCCAACTCAGCAAGGTGCTTGAGATCATGTTTCTCCTTTAAAACATCAACATTGTCGATTCTCACGCCTTCCACGTACTCCATAACAAGTAGACGTGGACCAGAGTAATCCCAGTAGATTTTCGGGACCTTGATCTCTTCCATATTTTTTAGGTTGTTCGCGATGGTCTCAGCGTTTTTCCCGTCCCTGATAAAGTCCAGTTCTTTACGCATCTGCTGACTGAACTCCTCAATGATACCAACCGGGTTATATGGTCTAAGGTAGGGGATGGATTCCTCAGCGCGTTCAGCGAGACTAGCTAGGATAGTTAGATCAACTTCTATAAGCTCCCTGATATCCGGGCGCTGAACCTTGAACACCACATCGCTGCCATCAGTTAATGTTGCGCGGTGTACTTGACTCAGGCTTGCGGCGGCAAATGGCTTTTGGTCAACGAAGATACAAAAATTCTCGACATCGCCACAGGTCTCCTCTATTACATCTTTTACTTTCTCGTATTCAACGGGTTTTACGTCATCAGTAAGGAAGAGAAGCTCCTCGATCAACGGCACAGGCAGCAAGTCTCTTCTGCTACTCAGGATCTGCCCAAGCTTGATATATGTGGGTCCAAGCTCCTCGATGGCTAACCGTATACGCCGATATACATCCTGTGTCTCTACTGTGGGGTCTTTGAGGAAATCTGGGCGTTTTTCCTCGGGGTATAGCTCCTCTAGGAAGATTCCGAACCCGTATTTGGATAATATTCCCGCTATCTGTGCGTATCTTGTTAATCGATTAACCATATACATGAATTGAGGAAAGATAGTTAATAAAACAAGCCTCCCCAAGCCCTAGTTGATGTAAATGTATTGAAAGCTTTTATTATTCTAATAGTGAAGAGATAATGATCACTTTGGCGAA
The DNA here is from genome assembly GCA_026014515.1 of Candidatus Bathyarchaeota archaeon. Classification (GTDB taxonomy): domain Archaea; phylum Thermoproteota; class Bathyarchaeia; order TCS64; family TCS64; genus RBG-16-57-9. Next base: position 1,025 of record JAOZIG010000137.1, read on the forward strand.
GATACTTGTTGTTGACGACGAGAACGATATTCTTGAAATGACCAGCATAATGCTCTCAAGCTCAGGACATGAAGTGCTAACCGCCTCAGACGGAGAAACAGCTCTAGAGATGGTCAACAACAATCTTATAGACCTCATCATATTGGACGCTGTAATGCCGGGAATGCATGGCTTGGATGTATGCCGGACGCTGAAGAGAGACACTAAGACAAGGGCGATACCAATTATCATATTCAGCGCGCTCGGAACCGGCGTGGACATGATGCTGGATGACCACGATAAAGCGGATGCTTATATCAGCAAGCCTTTCACACGCAAGGTTCTGCTTGAAAAAGTCAATGAACAACTGGTGTAGTTTATTCATCATAATCCAGTGTTTTTCACGTGTTTCCATGGTTTCACCCCGCCCTGATAGAAACCTTTTAAATTAGACGGCTCGTTACACTCGTAGAATCCAAGGAAACTTGGGCATTACATTTACAAGTGAACATCATGTTTGACGAAGAAAAACCAGATGTCCTCGATGAGGAAGAGGAACAGGAAGAAGAGCCTGAAGAGGAAGTAGAAGAGGTTCCAGTGGAAGAAGAGGAAGCCCCTGAAGAAGAGGCTGAGGAGCCTGAAGAGGAACCAGCAGAAGAAGAGGTTCACTACGAAAACGCAGTCAACAAAGGCGACTTTTTAAAGGTCGAGATGACCGGTGCAAGCGAGGAGACCGGTGAGGTCTTTGAGACAACAAGCGAGGAAGGGGCACAGGAAGCTGGACTCTGGGAAGAGGGCAGAACCTATGGTCCAAGACTTGTCATTGTTGGAGACGGCTTTGTACTCAGAGGACTCGATGAACGCCTACCCGGCACACCATTCGATGAGGAAGTAGAGATCGAGATTCCACCAGAGGAAGCCTTTGGTGAGAGAAACGCAGCGGATGTACAGATGATCCCATTCCGTGTCCTACGCAGCAAGGGAGTTAACCCCTATGTAGGCGCGGAGCTAGAGATCGATGGACGCCCAGCTATTGTACGCAGCGTCGGAGCAGGCAGGGTACAGGTAGACTATAACCACCCACTAGCTGGACGCAAGATCGTCTACAAGCTTAAAGTCGTAGAACACATGACTGATGATAAGGACAAGATCAAGGCGCTCATTGGACGCAGGTTCCTAGGAATCGAGACAGATGAGTTCGATATCAAGAAGACCAAGAAGAAACTCAGGATCGGCATCCCCGACCAGATATTCTTCGGTGAGAACATCCAGATCGCTAAACGCGGCGTCGCACTGGACCTACTCAGGTACTTTGAGGACATCGACGAAGTCGAGTACTACGAATCCATCAAACGTTCCTAAACTTTCTAGGGGAAACACCCCATGAAAACAGAGGCAGCCATCATTGGAGCCGGACCATCCGGGCTCATAGCTGCCGAAACCATTTCTAAACAAGGCTTCAATGTAGCGGTTTTTGAGGAGCACCAGCGGTTAGGTTATCCTGTTCACTGCGCTGGGATGATAAGCGTTGAGGGTTTCAAGAGGCTTGGTATTGAGCCTGACCCGGTTTTTCACCAGAACACTGTCTACGGGGGAAGGATCTACAGCAGTGATGGAAGCTGTATAACCATCAAAGACACCAAGCCAAGAGCATACATCATTGATAGAGGCCCATTTGATGCGTATCTAGCTGAGCGTGCAGTTGACTCTGGTGTGGATATTCGTCTCGGTAGCAGGGTTGATGAGATCAAATTCAAACAAGGAGCCGCGAGTAGCCTCAAATTAAACCACTCTGAGTTCAAATCAAGGGTATTCATCGACGCAGAAGGAGCAAAAGGCAGACTATTGGCTCGTTCAGGAATCCATACTGGTCAACAAGGGGTCTATACTGGTTTCAACACAGAGCTCACAGTTGATTCTATAGAAACTGATATGGTGGAGGTCTGGTTTGACACAGAAACAGCCAAGGACTTCTTCACGTGGGTGATCCCAATTAGCCAGAACAGGGTAAGATGCGGGCTAGGAACCTCACAGGGAAACGGAGCAGAGAAATTGAGGGGTTTTGTGAAGAAGCGTTTCAACAAAGAAGTGGACGTAATCCATGGAGGGCTCATCTGCACAGGGGGACCAGTAAACAGGACAGCTTACCCGGGTCTAATGCTTGTGGGAGATGTGGCTGGTCAAGTTAAACCTACCACTGCTGGTGGCGTGGTCATCGGAGGTCTATGCGCAAAGATAGCGGGAGAAAACGCTGCAAAGGCATTGGAGACAGGGAATGTTCAGCATTATAATGAGTATGATTCAGCTTGGAGAGCAGAGTATGGCCCTGAGCTTCAGACCATGTTGTTCATGCGAAGTATCTTAAATGGCTTAGATAATGACCGAGTAAACCGGATTTTCAGTGCCTTTATCGAGGAGGGACTTGAGGAAAAATTCACGAGGCTTGTGGAGGATGGGGATATGGATATGCAGGCTGATGTAATCAAGCGCGCTATTTCTGATCCGGTAATACTTGGTGCCTTGGCGAAATCAGCGGGACGAATCGCTTTATCCGAGATATTATCTGTTTTCGGGTTCTAATTTATATTAACCCAGAGTTTTTTCTCAGATGTGAAGCCATTATCAACGACTCGCAAAGCCATCGTATCCATTGCCTTATCTGTAGGAGTCTTATCCTTTGCGTATGGTTTTATGGCGGGGATTGAATGGGCGATGAGACTGGGAAAGTACTCGTTGCTTGGTTTTCTGGTTCTATTCGCTTTATTGATTCTGCCTTATTGGGGAAGTGATCCCAAATTGGGACCGGAGTTGGTGAAATGACGTCATATCCTCATCAGGTAGAGGTCTACAAGGGGATAGAGATATGGTATGACCCAGTGAAACGCCAATACTATGCGTCCCACTGCGAGCACACCAAAAGAGGTCTAGACATAGAGACCGTGAAAAAGTGGCTCAGAGAGTATAAGCTCTAAGATTTGCTTAGCTTTACCCCTAGCCTGTATGCCTCATCCAGCTTCTCGGGCAACTCATCTACAGGAATATCGCGTCTAGTCTCAGGGTCCAAGGTACAGCACTCCAGTATATGTAGGTCTATTTTGAAGTGGGGAGCTATCCGCTCAAACATACCAGCAGCTGACTGGTAGTGGTGACGATAAGTGAATAAGACTGCGAAGGTCTTGTTCTCAAATCCACTCCAAGCGAGCGCCTCCATCCTGTCTTGAACCAGTTTCAGTTGTGCTGTAAGGTAGCCCCAGTACATGGGGGAAGCCCATACTATGAGGTCTGAGCCTCGGTAAGCCTTGTAGATGTCTTGCATATCGTCCTCTATCTTGCAGTTGTGCGGGGGCGCAGCGCAGCTTAGGCATCCTTGGCAGGGGGCGATGTTTAGATCATTGAGGTAGAAATGTTCAACGCTGTGGATGCCTGATGTGTTTAATCCATCTAGGAAGCGTTCAGCCAATGTATCGCTGTTTTTACCTTTACGGGGGCTCCCATGGAGCACTGTAACCTTCATGGGATGATGATTGTGAAATCAGGTTATATTTTCTATGAAGGAAACATATTGCGGCATCAGTACCCGTTGATATCGAGGGCACTGCTTATTCTTGAATACGTTTTCTCAAGGCTATCATTGTCCACAGTGAGCACTATTGCTTTCTCGGGGCAAACCTCTACGCATCTACCGCATCCCCTGCATTCATCAGAGATAGTTGCATATCCATTCTCTATATTGATAGCGTTCACGAAACATGCATCAACACAGGTGCCGCAGCCAACACAATCATCGGATACAGTGACTTTTACCCCCTCCATAGCTGTGATTTTCTCGCTGATGTGCTCACCGAGATTGGGGAGCATCTTCCAGAGACAACAACAGGGGCAACAGTTGCAGACGGTCATGAGTTTCTCGTCTGGTCCTGTATCAAGCCATACAGCGTCAAGCTTGTTCCGTCCAATAAGATGTACAAGCCCTGCTTCTCGTGCGCGTTCTACGTGTCTATGTGCTTCTTCTCGTGTAGCGAGTCTTCCTAGTCGAGGATCTATTTTTGCTGCTGCTTCTCCCATGAAGAGACAGCCTAGGTCTATGGGGTAGTCTTGGCATTGGGTGCTGTCTCGGCATATGCAGAAATTCATTATGAAGTGGGTGTCTGCTTCATCGATGAACCTGTCTACTATTTGGCTTGGAAGCACCGTGTTTGTATATGGTATTTCTTGGTTAATCTCAACAACGACGCTATCCTTTGGTAGGTAAACCATCTCGTCTTTATGGAAAAGCAAACGATCAACGATTCCACCAATTACGGGTATCCGGGTTAGCCGTGCGTAGAAGAACCTGTACTGGAAGTTCTTCTTTATGAAATCGATAACCCAGAGAGGAAGCATGCAAATAAGGGAAATAAAGATAGAAAAAAGAGTTTGGAACTAGAACCTTTGTTTTCGGTAAGCAAACGCTAGGGCAACTAATGAGCCAGCTAGGATGCTATACACTGGGAATCCGGGTATCGCGCCTCCGCCTTCAGATACCTTGATGTTGAAAGTCTGGGTTCCACCCTCAGTGTAACTCCAACCCGATGGGGTCTCAAAGACAACATCTGCGCCCAGAGTGTAGTCTCCCTCTGTCTCAGGCGCATATATCTCAAAATTATAGGCTCCTGATAGGTCGCCTTCTCCTGCATCAATGAACTCAATGATGACTTCACCAGTCTCTGGGTCAGTGATGCCCACGCTGAATGTGGTGTTGGTGGGGAAGCTGATATCGATATCAACGTCTACTGTGAATAACTCACCGGGTTTTACTGTGCTCGGTGCATCAACGTTTGTGACCCATGCGTTGTACTCGGCGCTTCCGGTTGAGCCCACCTGTATGTATATGTAGTGTGCCTCGTAGCCGGTATCTGACATAATCCATGAGTCGCCGTCATCATAGTATACATCTACAATATACTCATAGACAGCGTTCGTCGCTGGCGCAGTAAATGATAGGGTTATGTTATCCATGCCCATTTCTTCCACTGTATAGTAGTCTTCCGTGACATAGAGTTCTGATGCCGTATCAAATACACCGGGACTGATGTCTGTTGCTGCGGGGAAGTCCCACCCCAACTCAAGGGTTACTATGACTGTTTCACCGGGGTTGTACTGGGTCTTGTCGGTCCAGATACCGTATATCCCGACTTCTTTTGTCTGGGCGGCAACGGGTGCGACAAGCATTGAGGATAATGCTAAGATTACTAGCATTATTTTTGTTGTTTTCTGCATACAGAAAGCTGTTAGTGTGTAATATAGAAAGGTTCTTGGTTTAAATAAACAAATAACTACGGGTTGGGCACCGGCTCCACCTGTATTCTGTTCTGGGATATGGGTTTTGCGATTTTTTCCCGCGCCTCTTCTAGTTGTTTGATGTTATTTAC
>JAOZIG010000138.1 GCA_026014515.1 Candidatus Bathyarchaeota archaeon
CCATCTATCAAGCACACAGGCTCACCCTCTGATGATCTGTACAGATCGCTGACTAAAAATAGCTCTGTGATCTTCTCCCGTTGCAGTGTAAGTGCCTGCTCACTTTCATCGTCTTGCACTTGATAGTATCCATAGATCTCTAAGGCTTCATCGTCCATTACGACTGACGAAAGGTCTATCTTGTATAGGATGTCTATTTCATCAAGAGATGCCGTTGTTATATGCGCTGCGGCATCATATCCTTCAAGTCCGCCTTTAATTGCCCCTATCTGGTCACCTATGACGTTTAGGAATTTGGCGCCAGTAGAGTTTGGATCTATTCTCATCTGCATCCAGGAAGGAAGCATATCTAACATGGTGCGTGTTGAGTTGTCCATCGTTCGCCTCCTATACGATCACTTCAAGTGAATTTAGATAGTATCTTTCAGACCAATTCGGAGTATAGATCCCAGATCCTGTTACTTCCTTATTGTCTATTTTCAAGCTGCTTATTGAAGCTGCAGTAACATTACCGTCTTGTCTTGCATATCCAAGTATCACATTTGGAACAACGGTGGTTCCAGCGCCAAGGCTGTCTACATAATCCTTGATGGATCCTTTTGCCCTGGCTACAAGGCTTGATATTTCAGATGATGTCGTAGCTGATGTGAATACCATTCTGATCTTAAGGTCTACCGGGATGAGGTCTGCCTTTTTGGCAATGCCTTTTATCCCAAGCGCCTGGTTTTCGTTTATGACGGATTGGACTTGAGCGATCAAGCTGTCATCCGTATCTATTTCGTCGGTCATTACAAGAACCGTGAAACTTCCGATTCCATGTGTAAATCTCTTCATTATTATGTCCCTTACTCCATCCACGCTTAGACAGGCAAGTCTAATCGCAGTCTCGTTTGATTTTGAACCGGCAAATACCTGTTGTGTTATTCTATATCTGTAGTTGTCATCGGACTCTCCAGTAAGCCTATAGCACGCAAGCATTTCACCGATCAAGTCGATATAGATTCCTGTTGCTGTTGAAATAAAACTCATGGCCATGTTCGTGTCTAGCGTATCGTAACACGTTCCGAGCTGTTCATTGACCACCTCTAGCAGACTCCTTGCGACTCCACCAGCGGAGGCCTCTGTGATCGACGTAGTTGACACCATCATGTCGAGCATTTCATCCAATGTCTCTTCACGGTCTTTTCTTATAAATGGCACGTTATATCACACCTTCCTCTAGTTGCAGGCCGTAAGTGTAGCTGAAGGCCAGCGGTATAATGATATCTTGATTGTCATAATAGATCTTTATAATAAATACGATCTCGTCTGCAGAGATCGGTATTGCACGTATTTCAAACTGTCCCATACCCATAAACCCGTCATAAGTCAATGCATCTTGTATGGATTGAATTCCAACCCTCGCTGTTTCTTTTGTGTTTGGCTCTCCAATGAGGTCTTCCAAGTTTCCACCTAGGCTCGGGTGAAGGAACCAGTCTGGTGCCTGTGTTCGTATGCGAGAGTAGACTATTTGCTTGATTGCGTCTTGTGATGTCGTCAATGCAAGGTCTCTCTTTTCAACGCCGCCTTCTGTATATGTGGCTGCCGCAAGTTGCAGATCACCTGAGTCCTCATCAGAAAACAACGTCATCGAAAGGTCGATTCCCATCTATATTCCTCCTTTATAACTCAAGGCCCAAGTCTCTGAGCAGTATGTTTAAATCATCTGAATATGTATTTGTTGTGGGCTTGGTAATGAATGGCCTAATTGATACTTCCTTCGTTTCATATACTTCTGTCGAATTATTGTACACATCTACTGTGCACTTAAGTTTTAAATTCTTATCTTCTTCAGGTGCCCCTCTTCCAGTCTTCGAATAAAGGGCTGGATTAAGATAGTAACCGTTCCACGAGAGTCCTGCCGGGTTGGTCATTATTGAAAGATCTTTTGCGATAATGGATGCATGTGCAGCGCTCACCCTCAATGATTCGGTCTGCGCATCCATCTTAATACCGAGTATCTCGCTTGCAAAAATATCTATATCTCCATCGTCCGCTACTTTCATATAGCTTCCGTTTTCAGGATGTATAAGGCCGATCTCGTTTGTAGAATACGCTGATTTCTTTCTGTTGGCTTCACTGTAGTTGTAAGGACCAATGCCATTATCAAGCTCTATAAGTGATCCTATCCAGCCAGGATATTCATCTTTGTCATTGTCTTTGATGTACATTTAGTTCCCTCCCCATCCAAAGAATGTGTTTATGGCGTTTCCGATTTCTTCAAAGAAACCAGGGGAGTCGATAGCGCCAGAAGATTTGTCTGCGACTACCGTATTGTAGTCATTGTTCTTTTTGATGCCGATGATAAAAGGTGTTTCCTTTCCTGTGCCGCTATATCCAACATACACATTGTCTCCAGGTGTGATATCTTTCGAAATAACGCCTTCTGCATTCATTGGTATTTCTATGTTCTTATACCAAATCTTTTTTCTTGTGGCTGGATCCATGACCTCCAGAGTGCAAAGCCCGTTTGTTGGATCGAAGTCAAGCACCATGCCTTCTGTTGACTTGTATTGATCTGTTAAGAGTTCATTTGTAAGCGTATTTTTTATATGATTCTTTAGCATGTGCTATCCTCCTATCTAAATGGTTTGTATCCTCCGCCAAAATATCGTCCAGAAATATCGATATGCACCCAGCTGGAATAAAGTATAAGACCGCCAAACCCCATTGCGTATGCTTCATCTAGTATGGTGTATCTCATGTCTCCCTTTGCATGAATATCTACAGCTACCCCTCCGCAATGTGCGCTCCAGGTAGCCCCATCGGCAGCCTGGTTGTAGGCAATAGATCTGAATCCAGAGTTGATGTTTAGCTTTCCGGATATCTTGCCCTTCGCTTTTAATCTGTCGTAGAGCATCTCCAGATATACTGTCAGATCCTTGTGGAACCTGTTTTGCTCTGGATGGCTGAAGGAGAACTTATTCATATTGAGCTTGTACATCTCATATTGATGTGCCTCGTTTGCATAATAAGTTGCCATCTTCTTTTGGTATGCCTGTCTATTTCCGGTAGGAATGACTATTGGAAGCTTGCCGTTTCCGTAGGTTGGCATCGTATTTACATTATTAGTGGTGTCCGCTACCAATCCCATCGATGATAAGTATGCGTCAAGGTCGGATGTATATTCTTGATTATTCAAAGGACTTAGCGTTCTTGTCCCTATGTTCTTTAGCGTACCTGCCATCAGCTTTGCCATACTGTGTTTCATGTTTGAGTAATATGGGCTTCCGTCATCTTCTATTGCTACAGCCTTGATCTCACCTACCTCATAAGTGCTTCCGGTGCTTCTTGCGTTTACGGTTGTCCCACGTGAAGTTGAAATCTGAGAGGTATATGTCGCATTCGTCATGTTTGAATACAGCTTGAGTATCGTTTGTCCGTAGGTGTCTCCTGGAACAGCCCAGACTCCGTTGAGTCCTTCCCACGTATTTATCCCTTTAACGGTTACATATCTTTTAAGAAGTTCAAGGTGTCCTTTGACGCCTTCTTCTGCAGTGTCCCATGCTTGACAGTCTCCTATCGCATTACCATTGAATGCGCCGATCCCGGCGTAGTTGTTGAAGTTCCATTTGACGATACCGCCATACCTGAACCAGCCAGTCTCAAGGAGTGCCTGACAAAAGGCGATATCCCCTCTTATGCCAAGTTCATGTCCATACTGTATGTAGTATTTGCATAGGTTGGCTGCGGTGGTTGTTAGCTTGGGACTTTTGTTGTGGTCATTCAGATAGGAAAGAAGTGTTCCTGGTGTACACCTTGGTGCTCCGCTTATTAAGTGAGCAACAGACTGTGTTGTCGTCGCCGTCGGTACGCTCGACTGGCTCGTCTCTGAGTCTACCGGAAGACTCATGATTCCTAGGCCATCGGTAATCTCCCTCCCCGATACAAGGAAGTCTTCAATTGTTCTTGCGATAGCTTTTGCGATTGCCGAGAGCTTCGATCCAGAAGCCAGGATATTCGCTTCGTATTTACTTGAGAGATCCCCGATATTCAACGTAACGGCGTAGTCGCAGTCAAGTTCTTTTACGCTATCTAGAATTGTTTCCGACACGCCAGAAGGTTCGCTGTCGTTCATACTGACTGCATTTGATGCAGCTATCACCAATGCCTTGGCGATCGTCTGGTCTCCATCAGAACCGCTTTTGTATTGAGCGCTTATGCCGCCTGTAGATGCATGCAGTGAAAGGAAGAGGTTTTTAGCCTCTCCCTTCTTTGCCCTGATCCCGTCTTCAACGGCCTTATCACTTGAACGTGTCATTGTAGCCTGACAGTATTCACTTGTTTTTAGCTCGTCCCTTATCATCTTTGCAAGGGAGAACATGATCTTAGACTCGTGGTGGCCATAGCTTCCTATAATGCCTGTATCTTCTCCGCCATGACCTGGGTCTATTACAATCTGATACTGTGTATTGTCCACGAGACCATTCCTTTCATATTAATAATCGAACCATTCATCAGACGACATCATTGTTTGTCTGATGGTCGGGTTTTCATCCTCGTCAAAGAGCAGTGTGTTTAGCCATGCCAAGTCCTCTGTAAGGAACTTATCCAATGTACCTGGACTGTCGCCGTATACACATCCTCGATGCCCGTTGATACCAGCTGTCAACGGCTTTCCGTGGTACTTCAGTGGAACCAGTATGACTGCCTGTCTGTTTCTCAGGTATCTTCTATACATCTCTACGAGGCTTTCGGTCACGACCGTGATGCCTATTGTAAGGACTACACTCCCAGTGACTCCAGAGATCAGGTCAAGCCCACCAAGGATCGCCTTCATCCCTTTGGCTGCCTTTGCCCCGACTGTGAGTTTCCTTATGCCGTTTGCTGTTTCGTATGTCGTATCGATATTTGAAGCAAACCACCTGACTGCGTTTCCTAAGTTTTTCACGCCAGTAAGGTTTTTATCTGCGCCGGCGATTGCCTTAGCGACGTTGGTGAACGGCTTTGAGCTTAGAATTGCATCATCCATTGCGCTCATAAGTGTTCTTGCTTCCTTCGATGTGCCGAGCATCTTCGATGCCAGGCCTTTGAGCACATCACCGCCTGCCTTTTCTATTCCAACCTTTACTACTTCAGTTGAGAACAGTTTGTTTGAGGCACTCCTTAAGAGTTTGGCTCCTGCTCGCCTTGCAAGAACAGAGGTCGCTATTCCTCCAGCCATTGACGTCATCCAGCCTGTTAAGGATATCTGCTGCATATCATCAACGACTGCGATGCAGTCTGGAGTTATGTTTGTGACGAATCCTGTTTCAAAGGACATATGGTGAACGACCCTTTTGACGCCTACCATACCTTGCATGTCGTTGTAGTTGTCTTCCAGGTAGAACTTGTCGTAAGGTTTTATGGACGGATATCCCATGATTGTCAGTTCTCCGTCGTACATATCCTTCATGTAGTCTCTAAGTGCATTGGCTCCAACTGTTTGAGCATATCTCTCGCTCGTCCAGAAGTTTGCCCCTAGTACTCCAACGATGTCCCATTGCGGTACGATATCTGCTCTTACAATCGCTGTGGATTGCTTTTCTGGGTAGATGTCATCGTCAGCGCTGATTAAAGGAGTAACCTTTTCCTCGTCGCCATATTTTCCGCCGTATGTTACGGTCACGTTGGTATACATATTTGCTTCTGTTGCGCGGATCTTGTTGCTGATGATGTCTGTTACACCTTGGAACATGTGGTACTGACAAAATGGCTTTCTGTATTCATGGCCGATCTTTCTGACCATGGACTGCCCTTCTGCGTCATAGGTGTAGAGATAATCATATTTATAGGCGAGTCCCCAAGCAGGTCTTCCATAAAAGAGCGTTGATCTGAGTTCGAATGGATGTACTGCCGCTATGTAGTCGGGAACGCCCATCGCAAGTGTCTGTGCTATGTCCCATACGCTTTTGTCGTATAGGTAAAGCTCAATGCTTGGAGAGTCTTTTGTAACCTCTTTGGCTTTTGTGCCCCATGTGATTTGGCCGTATGGCTGGCTGTTGAGCTGCTCTGTTTCATCTAAACAGTTCATGTACTGTGTGAACATCCCTGTTCCGTTTGCTGAATAGATATTAAACCCAGGCTCTCCATATGCATCTACGCCGTCTTTCATAGCACGAAACGGCTGCAGGCTACCAAGGATAGCTGGCGCTACGGAGTCTTGCCCAAAGTGGACGATGCCAAGCGGATTTCCCTTGTAGAACAACCCCTTGCTGAGTTGATTTATCCAGTCAGCAAATTGCCCGCCCTTAGATGTCATCATTGTGCATAGAAGTTCTCTTGGCTCTGTCATTGGAAGGAACCATGCCGGGTCGTTCGTTTCATTTGGCTTTACATGGAGCTTGTGCGTAAGTTCAAGTCCGTCGCCTTGTGCGACGATGGTTACGAGCTC
>JAOZIG010000170.1 GCA_026014515.1 Candidatus Bathyarchaeota archaeon
TTGCTCCCTTGCGGATACGATAATATGCCCTGATGTAATGGTCCGCATAATAGCTGAAGAGGGGAGTCGCAGCGTACTCGTATATTGCTGCTTGACGTACCATGGCTCCAGTCATCAATCTGAGAGCAGTCTCATGACAGAACTCACCATTCAGGGGCATCCCTCCATACTTTCTGAGACATGCACGCTTGTTGACGCCACAGAGAGGCGCCATATCTGTAGCAGTTAAAGCAATAATCCCCCTGTTTTTCGTTGCCGCTATTGCTTGGTCAATAAAGGGGGCTGGTGTACCATATGGGTCAATGTCAACATAGTCGAATCTTCCCCGGGGATAACTGTGAAGAGATAATAGCAGATTCGCGTCAAGCTGACGCAGGTTCACATTGTCAACTAGATTGTTTAACTGAGCGTTCTCACGTGCAAGCCGTAAAGCAGAGGGGCTCAAATCACCCAAGACCATGTTTTCGATTTCATGGGTTTCAAGAAGCAATCTTATGCCTCTTACTCCGCTGCCAGTCATGGGTTCACAGACAGTGACAGGTTGATCCTTTATCTTCTGATAGACCCTGAGCATCAGTACCGCTGTGTCTCTGTTTGTCTTCATAACCGGGTTATAGAATACAGGAGCCTCACTCCTAAGATGCTGTATTGGTTCCCCCGACTCCACATCCAGTTCAGGTACTATTAGTTTGGCTTTCCCCTCTGTAATGGTCTTGGTTGGGAACCCTTTGCTCATAGCTGTTGAAAGAAGGGGGATGTTATTTCAGGATTGCGTCTATGTCTACGCCGATCTCTTCACATAACGCGTTGATCTCGGTCCAAGTAGTCTCAGGAAGCTCGATCCCCTCCCTCATACGCTGCTCCTTGGTCTCTTTCTCAGGTTCACCGGGCACCATCACCCTTTCCCCTCCCAAAGCAGGCCAGTTCTTAACCTGCTCAAGAAGCCCATCAGTGGTCTTCACGAACTCATCCAACCCGATAAACGCCTCTGGGTTGACTGCCATCATGAATATACCGTTTGGTGAAGGGGGGATTGAAATTCCTTGAGGTCCAAGTCTAGAGCCGGTTAGAGCTGCGCCTAGAAGCTCACTCACCATCTGAAGCCCATAACCCTTGTACTCTCCGAAGGGAAGAAGCCAACCACCTTGACGTAGAATATCTGGGTCATCGTTTATCCTGCCATACTGGTCTCGTGTCCAGTGCTTTGGTATCTTGGCTCCTTTTGCTTTCGCGACGCTGAGTTTACCAGCTGCTACGACGCTTGTAGCGTAGTCTACTAGGAAGGGTATGTCTCCTCCTGTGGGTACTGATGCGCTGTAGGGGTTTGTTCCGAAGGTCTTGCCTAAGCCGTTGTGAACAGATACTATGGGGTGTCCCACATTTACGTAGAATGTCGATATGATCCCCTGTTTCGCCGCCCAGTCTGTATAATAACCGATCCTGCCAATGTGGTTGCAGTTGAATGCTCCAACAGCAGCGACCATGTTCTCCTTCGCCTTATCAACGGCGGTTTCTACTAGTTTCTTGGCGGTCATCTGCCCAAAGGTCCAGTTACCATCAATGAAGGCGGTTCCCGGTGTTTCTTTGATTATCTCTGGCTCTGCGTCTACCTTGATATACCCATCTTTAATCCGGTCACTATACCTGACATAGTAATAGACTCCGTGGCTATCGTGTCCTGCTAGGTTAGCCTCTACTAGTGTCTCTACTAGGAATGTTGCACGTTCAAGTGATGTGCCCTGTTTGGTGAAAATCTCGATACCAATTTCAGTTAATTTGTCTACTGGGACAGTTATCATAAAGAAAAGACCCCGGAGGGTGGATAAAAAAGATGGGATTAAATTTTCTTAGCTATGCCTTCAAGGAAGTCTCTGATATCCTCTTCCTCGATACCATAGTGAGTAACAAGCCTTGTACCCGTACCATAGCCTCTACTCTTCCAGCCTAGATCTGAACACGCCTTGTTCCAGTCCTCTGCAGTCCATCCAATAGAGCTGAAGTCAACATAGACCATGTTTGTCTGAACATCATTCATGACCTTTATGCCGAGTTTGCTCACGCCTTCTGCAAGTATCTTGGCGTTCTTATGGTCATCAGCGAGCCTGTCAACCATCTTGGTCAACGCGATCAAACCGGGTGCTGCTATGATTCCAGCCTGCCTCATTCCACCACCGAGCATCTTACGATATTTTCTTGCCCGTTTCATGACGTCCTCGGGTCCAACTACAAGTGATCCTACTGGTGCTGCCAGTCCCTTGCTGAGGCATATCTGTATAGTATCAGTGTACTGTGCCAGTTCTTTGACGTCAATATTCAATGCAACTGAGGCGTTGAATACACGTGCACCATCAAGATGAACTCCAAGACCATGTTCTTTTGCTACATCATAGTTTGACTTCATCTGCTGGGGAGTCAACGCTATTCCACCATGCATGTTCTGTGTGTTCTCCAGACAGAGCAAGCTTGTTGGAGGATAGTGGATGTTTTCTCGTCTGATGGCTGCCTCGATCTGCTCGGGTTTCATGTATCCCTTCTCACCGGGGATTGTACGTGCCATGAGTTGCCCCATTACGGCTAAGCCGCCTACCTCGTTGACGTAGATGTGGCTCTTCTCATCGAGGATAATCTCATCGCCTCGTTGTGTGTGGGCTAGTACCGCGACAGCGTTTCCCATGGTTCCGCTAGTTACGAATAGAGCTGCTTCCTTGCCGAATACCTCGCAAGCTGTTGCTTCTAGTTCGTTTACTGTGGGATCGTCTCCATAAACGTCGTCGCCTACTGCTGCTTTGTAGGCTGCTTCCCTCATCTCTGGGCTGGGTAATGTGACTGTGTCGCTTCTGAAATCTAGGTTCTTTTCAACCAAGCTTATCGAGAAAAGAAGTACAATGGTTGCTTAAGGAATTTTTCTGTAAACAGACAGGTTAGATAGTTTCCGTATAATATAAACAATCTAAACCAGAGTCATACACTCGTTTATTGTGTTTGTCGAATATCGGAGAGTTTACACAGGCTTTGATACATTTACCGCAGACCTCATCATCCAGACCAAGCCAGTTCATATAAGCCAAACACTGCTCCCTATAATCATCAAGCCTATCCCGGTGCCTCAGAAAAGAACAGACATCCAAACAACTACTGCATTCACCACAACCGGGGTCCATCTTTTGGGTGGGTATCAGTGGCTCTAATGTAATTACTCCCGCAAGGCGAATCATACAACTATAGACAGGATTGATGATGAGGCTATTTCTGCCTCTCCAACCAATGCCAGCGTGTTCAGCGTGAACACGGTGACTGACAACAGTTGGAAAGTAATCCTTGACTGTGTTTATTTGTGAAGCCATTCCCTCTGATGTGGCGGGTAATGGTGTGCCGTTTACTGCTTTGGCTAGGTTCTTTGATGTCTCGTTTAGTGCTTTGTTTAGGTTCTTGTACCATTCAGCGTAGACGTTCCATGATGCTTTATCAAAAACACCATCCTTTGATAGTCCAATGTTTTCAATGATACCATCAGGATAAGCATATGCGATACTGACAAAGAAACCGTTGTCAATTAGGTTTTGATGATGGTCACCTGTGATCGCCTTTAATCGTTCTTTCTGAACAGGCATAAGTGTATCAAACACAGGTTCATATCGAGTAATACCAAGAACTCCCCGTAACCCATGTTTTTTAGCGGATTCAGAGAAGAGTCTTCTAATTTCAACGGTGTTTTCTGATACACTCATAACACTACATAATACGCTAGAGGTATAATTGGTATCCGCGTTTTGGAAAAAAGATGACTAGTCGGCTAGGAAGCACGTTAAGGTGGACCATATTCCCCTCTCCCCTCACGGATATTATACAAGCTAGTTCACTGGAAGCGATTTTGCCCAATAATACTCAAAAAGATCACGGCACCATAAGTGAAAATCAGGGTCACTGCTACTGAACCCCCTATAATCAAACTGATTATCGTCCATTGGGAACCCAAGCACAGCTACCTCTTTCTCATTCATAGCGATGAAAAGGTTCGCCTCGCTGCTTGTCCGTACATCAAACACACCCCGTAACCTAGCCTCTTTCAGTATCACTCCGACACCGGGCCAGTCTGGTGGGAACTGGAAGTGTTTTGTCTGCATCAGTCTGAACTCTACCCCACGTTCGGTGGCTGCCTCTAGTTTTGGTAAGGACATCATGTTGTAACGGTCTGTTAGACGCCAGATGTATTCCTCAGCTTCATCGATTATGCGTTCAATTAACGCAAACACCACCATAACATCTGATACCATCCGTGATTCATCCAACTCGCATAACCGTGATATGAATCGTGTTGGTAGAGATGGTATCTTATGGGTTTGATAATAATCTCTGTTGGATGATGCGAATAATAGTCCCTCCGCTTGTCTCAACACCAACGCCCCATACTCTGTTAGCGTGTACTCGCCTCTGATGATTTTCTCTATCAATCCATGTTCAGCCAAACGATTCAGATGCCTACTTGACTCCTGTGTGGTAAGGGATAGCTCTCTCGCGATGTTTGTTACGTTAAGGTCTCTTGTTTTTAATGTTTGAAGTATAATGTATCGATCCTCGTTTGACAGCTCAAAAAGAAGCTCGTGGAAATGACTAGAAGTCGGCATAACCTTAGTTGATTATTGAAACTATAAGTAGTTTTACACAAGATTTATCCAAATCCATTCAATGCATGTGGTATGAGTTGCGGAAAATGCAGCGGGAAAGGATGCTGCAGTACATCTGAACCAAAAAACGGTGATACCCCCAAGAATGGTATTGGCACTCTTTTCATCACGTTCAAGGTGTTTCCATTGAACACCAACGTTGCGTTATTGAGAATATAACTGGTTTAACGCGGTCTAGATGCCTGATTATAACTCAGCTTTATGTGACTATTCGCGTCTTGGAATACAGGGGAACCATGACCGGGAAGCATAATCTCCACATCTAGCTCAGTCATCTTCCGCAGAGACTCGATAATAGCCTCAAGACTCCCACTCTCCCCATCATAACGCCCATAATAGCCATCTGGGAAGACAGTGTCACCACTGATGAGCATCTTGTGATCAGGGTTATAGAGACACATACTACCTGTTGTATGCCCCGGTGTCCAGTAAACAGTAAATGCACCTATGGGAGTCTCGACAATATCTCCCTCATTTACCATTACTAACGCATCTCCAAAACTTGAAGCAATGTATTTGGTGTCTTTCTCGTGAACATAGACCTTAGGGTTAGCGTGCTCCAGTATCAGGAAAGCTCCCATAGCGTGATCATGATGAGCGTGAGTGAGAATTATCTGCTTGATGTTCTCAGGCATCACCCCTAACTCAGCTAGCTGTGGGAATACCGGGTTTGCCCTATTGCCTACCCCCGTATCTACGATTGTGGCTTCCTCTTTGCCAAAAACGTAGATGTTGCTGCATAATCCATCGCCTACAATAAGTGAGACGTCTTTTAGCTCCGGGTTATAGTTCTCCAACCTGTATATCTGGGGCATACTTATCGAGAAGCCTCTGTGTTGAGGCGTTAAAAACTTGTCTTAATCTCGTGTGAGTTTAATCTTCAACAGCAGGAACTTGTCCTCGTAGGCTGATTCCACTGAGTCGATGATGTAGCTGTCGGGTATGTTGTAGTTTTTCTGGAACCCGGGGTCTTTCTCGCTTCTGAGCACTATCTCGTCAAGGTTGTCCTCGATGTATATGGTGTCCTTGAGTTTATCGGGTATCTCGGTGGTAATCATGTACTCAACGGTCTCTGTGACGTTACTGCTTGAGCCACGGCTTTCCTGAAGCGTATAGATTCCTTCATCCCACTCAAATGTGCTATTTCTTCTTAGCGTAAGATAGAAGGGTAGTAGGGATGTTACTGCGAACATACAGAAGAACATGATGCTCATTGAGAGGGCTGTGATACTGTTCACGTTCTCAAATATCAGTGGAAACACTACGATTGTAGCTCCAGTTAAGGGTATGAAAGCAAATGAAGCTATGAATAACCCCATCATCACCAGCATTGTTCCTCCAACCAGTAGGAGAACCTGTCGGTCTTGGTCAACTCGGTTTACATGCTTACCGCTGCATTTTATACATGAATCAGTCTCTGGGTCATAGCATCTTTCACAGATGAATTTACCACACTTGCTACAGAGAATATCTACGTTTGGTCTTCCACAAATCTCGCATTTCTTGTCCACTAGACTGCTCCCCCAAATAGACCCGGATAATATGTTTTCGTCGCAAGATACATGATTAAAACAGATGAAATAATCAATGCTGCCAATATCCATTTTCGCCCATCCTTAACAACGATGGGCAAGGGACCGACAAACACGACCCCTTCA
>JAOZIG010000071.1 GCA_026014515.1 Candidatus Bathyarchaeota archaeon
ACAGATTTGCTCTTCAGACATGGTGTACACCTTGTTGATGCCTTCTTCAGTCAAACAGAAATAAGCCTCATCATAAACGAGGAAGATGCCTCAACGGCTTTTGAGGTCCTACGGAGCCAAAACCGTTAGCCTTGTTTGGGGAATAGGAATTTCAGCCCATCATAGATGCTTGTAAATGGTACATGCCCCTCATCTGGCAGGTATTTTAGCTCCCATTTGAGCCCATCTGGTGCGTGTTCCATCAAATAGTCCGTGAAGGCTGGAATGGTTTCTACTACCTGCTTGAAATCGTCTTTCCCGTAGATCATGTAGAGTCTATTATCGTAGCGGTGCTCATTGAAGCTCTTCTCCGCGAGGCTGTGGATTAGTTCCTCACACCATCCGATCATGGGGCTTGATGAGATGACTCCACTGAATAGCTCGGGCTTGTTTAGCATGGCGTATAATACGAATAATCCGGCGTTGCTTCCACCGTAGATGTGGTTGCTTCCAGTTGTTCTGTATTCTTTGTTGATTGTGGGTTGGAGTTCCTCTGTTATGAACTCTAGGAACCGGTCTGCTCCGCCTGCTTCAGGGCGGTCCTCTAGCTTGACTGGTATCATGTCCCTGTTTCTGATGGTGTTCTTTATGCCCACAACGATCATCTCTGGCACCATCTCCCAGACTCTCATAAAGTGGAACGAGAACAAGTTCTTCTCATAAAACGGAGTATATTCTGCGTCAAGTATGTAGAGAACCGGGTACTTTTTCTCTGAGCCAATATAGCTCTCTGGGAGCGAGATGATGCATTCACGGCGTTCATCCAGTACCTTGCTGTCTATTGTGAATGATTCACCGATCTTAACCGAAACCATACAGAGTATGGGGTAGGTCTCTGTTTAATTGTTATTCTTCATCGAGAGCCGATTTCCTCATCGACCAGTTGAACAAGACTACGATTTCAGAAGAAAAAATTCGTTTCCTAATGCGAATAGATATATGATAATGCCGACAAGAATTGGAGAATGAATAACGGAAGGCCTAATGATACAATGGAACTAAATTTACTATTAATAAATCATCAAAAAATTAGGAGCTTTTCAATTTGAGTGAAAGCTGGGAGAAAAAACTACCCTTCTATTATGGCTGGGTAATCTTTGCTATCACTTTTCTAATCTACATGTTCATGTATGGACTAAGATACAGCGTAGGCATATTCTTCGAGCCCATCAGAAACGATTTCGGTTGGACCAACGCCATGACCGCAAGCGGCGTAACCATATTCTTCTGGGTCTACGCATTCACCGCACCACTAGTAGGACAACTAGCACGCAAGATAGGCGTAAGAAAAACAGTGCTCATGGGCGGATTACTGCTTGGAGGCGGTGGTGTCATGGTATCTCGTATCACGGCCCTCTGGCAGCTCTACATTGCTTGGGGCGTAATAGCTGCAACAGGTAGCGCAGCGCTATACGTTGTACCAACGATGGTGTTGAGCAAGTTCTTCCACAAGAAACGAGGCAGCACAGTAGGCTGGAGCAGCGTAGGTGTCTCCGCTGGACAGGCGTTGATTATTCCATGGATAGCCAGCGTTATCCCGGTTTGGGGTTGGCGTCCAAGTATGCTGTTCCTAGGTGTCATGGTTATCTGTACGACAAGTGTTCTTGGGTATGTTTTCTTGAGGGAAGACCCTGAGGAGCTTGGAATGTATCCTGATGGCGCTGATTCTCCTCCTGAGACTACTGTGGATCGTCCTGTGAATGATGACTGGGATATGAAGTCTGCTGTAGGTAGCTGGAGTTTCAGGTTAGTGGCGATTAGTTACTTCTTCTGTCTCGGTGGCGTAATCAGCATCATGACGTTTGTTGTGCCTCACATGATCAATATCGGCATCCCCTCTGTACAGGCTAGCAGAGCGTTCGGCATCATAGGCATGATGAGCGCCGTGGGAAGCATCTTGTTCGGGTTATTCTCGGATCGGTTTGGTCGTAAATGGACCATTGTTGCTACCACTGGTTTGCTTGCTATTGCCTTCGGGGTTGCAACTGTTATCCCTGCGAACATTACCTTCCTCTACGCTTGGACAGTGCTCTATGGTTTGAGTTATGGTGGAGCCCCAGAGCAGTACGCTGCCATCATCACTGACTATTTTGGACGCCATGATAGCACCACCTTGTTTGGTTTTATCACATTAGCGGGTGGTCTTGGTGGTGGCTTGTTCCCGTTGATAGGTGGCTGGCTTGTTGACCAGACTGGCAACTATTACGCTACTTTGCTGTTCTTGGCTGTGGGAATGGGTCTAGGGTCCGTAACCGCGTTTATATCCAAAGACCCTAACAAGAATAACCAGAAAAACGAAGTAGCCGTAATACACGACTAGCTACTCTAACGCCCTAAACATTTTCTCTAGCTTATCAGGGTCAACCTTGAGCCCACCGCGACCTCCCTTACCTTATTGTAAGGTATCTCAGGTGCCTCGGTGAACTACAGGGACGCATCAAGCGTATAATATCAATTAGCCGTGCCTACAAGAAGCGCATCCAACGCCACATGCACCACTACAGCTGCTCCCTGAGACCATCTCATTCTTATCAAATAGTGCTGTCCAACAGTCTCCGCATATCCATTTCTTACCTTGGTCCTTGACGGTAGCTTCTCTTAAGCTGATATCTCCAGTGTTTCCACAGTGTTCACAAGTTTGCATAAAATGTCCTGTGAACAGCAACCTAAATACCATCCCAAAATGGGAGACCTTTTCCCCTAATATCTACATAAAATGTCTATGTACGCCGAGCTGGTAGCCCTCATCGCTTCAATCACTACAGCGTTGAGCAGCGTCATGGCTACCAGAGGCATGCGAGATAGCAACCCTGACACCGCAAACCTTGTGCTCACAGGCATACAGACCATTGTATTAACTGGGTTATTGGTTATGGATGTGCCTGCTTTGAATTATCTGGCGTTACTCTGGTATGCCTTGGCTGGGGTGTGTGGCAGTTTCTTCGCAAGACTCCTGACCATGATGAGTTACAAGCGTATCGGTGTCTCGGCTGGAAGCGCCCTCATCGGGACAAGTCCCGTGGTAACAACGATTCTAGCGGTATTGTTTCTCGGAGAGCCATTGTTGTTGGCTGTGGTCTTGGGGGCGTTATGTGTTGTTGCTGGTATCGCGTGTATTAACCTCAAGGATGGGAGACTCAGTCTCGACTGGAACCTAGTGTATCTCCCATTAGGCGCTTCATTTCTCTACGCTTTATCAAATATAATCAGGAAGATGGGTACCAATCTTCAGCCTCATGCTGTTCTGGGTGCTCAGGTAAGCACTCTCGCTGGGCTGGTGGCTTGTGGCGTGTATCTTGCTTTGAAAGGTGGGTTCCGTAACTTGGAGGTTAATCGTGGTAACGTGGGGTGGCTTGCCGGCGCTGGGGCTGTGAATGCTGTGGCGTGGATCACTGTTACCATGGCGATTAATTTAGGCAGGGTCTCGGTTGCGTCATCAATTATCTACAGTTATCCATTGTTTAGCCTGCTCTTGTCTCGGTTATTGCTGAGAGACGAGCCCTACAACAGGTACATGGTTGTTGGTAGTATTCTGATTGTGGTTGGGGTTGCAGTTGTCTCCTTGTTTGGCTGATTCTTTTTAGCCCTCCGTTCCAGAGTCAATATGTGAATCCTAGAAGCCCACGTCTCTTGATGCTCGTTGGGGTATCACTGGTGTTTCTAGGGTTGATCCTCTATCGACCAATCCAGTTTAACATGGCTTGGTCTATGGATGTGAAGGATTGGCTTCACTGGGCAGGTATCAGCGCCGCTGGGGTCTTATCTGTGACATCTGTTCTTGCGGTTAAACGGTTCAGGGGTAGCCTATCTGGTTCTTGGTTGAACCTTCACTGTGTTGGTAGCGTTGTTTCGGCTGCTCTTGCACTGGTTCATAGCAGGACAAAGGCTGCGGTCATTCTTCCTGTTCATTATCATAGTTATTTGACGCTGGCTTTGCTTGTTTTGCTGGCTTTTTCAGGTGCATTGATCCGCTTATACCCGGGTAACAGGTGGGTGAGGCGGTATTGGCGCGTCTATCATCTTCCATTTTCCATCGCCTTCTATGTGACGCTTCTCTACCATGTGGTGGTGAAGCTGGGGGTAATCTAAATGAAACGATTACTCCTAGCACTGGTAGTCATACTACTCTGGATACCAAACGTTTCTGCACAGGAAGAGGAGCCGGTCCTCAGAATCTATGGAGCAATAGAAAACCCCATCAACATCACCTACAGTGAGTTCCAGCAACTACCCATGGTAAGCGTAAACGCTAGTACAATTTGTGTGGGGTCTCCGCCTGAGACCCCGGGATTGAACAGCTACGTGGTTTATACCTATAACTGGACTGGGGTAAGACTAAGCGATATATTGGCGCTTGTCGAGCCCACTGAGGATGCTGTGGATATCAAGTTTGGTGACGTGACCCTCTATAGCAGTAGCATTCCCATCGCTGAGATAAACCGGGATGATATGATCTTGGCTATCTATGCTGATGGAGAGGTGTTGACCCGTGAACAAGGGTATCCCTTCAGAGTCGTGTTACCATGTTACTGGGGGTACAAGTGGGTGAAATACGTGAGCTATATCGAGATCACTGATTTTGACCATGAGGGATACTGGGAGAGTCACGGCTATCCCGATGATGGTAGGATACCTGAGTGTGTTCCAGTGGCTGAGAACCCAGTGGTCTTTACCAACGTGAGTCTTGTATTGATTGGGGTTGGGTTGGCGTTGATGGTGGTTTCTTTGTATCAAGCCTCTAGGCGTTGATACCAGATTCGAGGTCGTCGTCTTTGATTGAAGCCCAGACCATCCGCTTAGTGGTGAAGCCATGACCAATGTTGCCATCCTTGTCGATGGCGATCAAGCCACCGTTACCATTGACCCTTACAGCCATGTATCCGAGGGCTTTCTCTGTGGCTATCTGAACACTCATACCAGTCTCCATATAGTTTAGAACCAGTTTGGATAGGTTCACTTTGAGAATGGACTCACCGTGCCCTGTGGTGGATACCGCTCCCACACGGTTATCCGCGTAGCCACCTGAACCAATGATGGGGACATCACCTACACGCCCAACGCGTTTACCTGTAACCCCACCGGTGCTGGTTGCAGTCGCAATATTACCATCCGCATCCAACGCAACAGCGCCAACAGTCTCATGTCCAAATGTTTCTCCGAACTTTTGGTCTTTGAGCCACTCCTTCAAGCCCTTACGGGCGTCTTCTGTTACCAGTTCATCTTGTGTGATGCGTTCAACCTTGAACTCATCAGCGAGCCTGTTGGCGCCATCACCGATCATCAGTACGTGGGGTGTGTCCTCCATCACGTGCCGCGCTAACTTGATGGGGTATCTTACGTCTCTGAGTCCAGCTACGGCTCCTGCGTTTAGTGTGTTGCCGTCCATGATGAGGGCGTCCATCTCCACTGTGCCATCAGTTGTGAGTACCGAGCCTATTCCTGCGTCAAATATGGGGTTGTCTTCCATGCTGTTTACTGCTGCTACTACTGCGTCGAGGGCTGAGCCTCCTGTTTTGAGTATTTTCCAGCCTTCTCTGACCGCTTTTTCTACGCCTTTGATGTTTTCGTCTACTTGTTCGTCTGGTATGCCCCATGCTCCGCCATGGACCACGATAACTGGTTTAGCCATGTACAATAAGCCCCTGTACTAGTTTATGAAACCAGCACAGACCCCCGTGTAGTTAGTTTTTAATAATTAACACTCATTTATGGTGTGATTCTTAATGAAAACAGTACTACCAGGAGAACATCCTACACTTGAGACCGTACCGGGAAGATTCGGTGAGATAATCATAGTCGGAGAGAAAGCCATGATGATGAGGCTAACAGTACAGCCTAATGTTCCCACTCCACCACATAGCCACCCCCATGAGCAGATGGGTATCGTGCTTGAAGGCGAGGGCACCTTGTACATTGATGGCGAGGAGAAGCATATCACACAGGGAACAAGTTTCTGGGTTCCACCAAACGCTGCGCATAATTTTGATGCTACAGGTGATAAGCCTGCGGTGCTTTGTGAGTGTTTCACACCTCCAAGGGAAGACTACTTGGAGATCGTTGCAGACCAGATGAAGTAATTCATCCCTTTATTTTGGTACTAGTTTTATCTCGAATAGGTTTGGCCACAGCTTGCCTGTGACGTAAAGTTTGTCGTTTTGGGGGTCGTAGGCGATTCCGTTGAGTACATTGATACCGTTTTGATGATCCAATTCGTTTACCAGTCCTGTTAGGTCTAACCATGAGACTACCGAGCCTGTCTCGGGGTCGATTATAGCTATTCTATCTGTCTGCCAT
>JAOZIG010000234.1 GCA_026014515.1 Candidatus Bathyarchaeota archaeon
CCGTCTCCTTCTCCTCTACCACGACTGCTTTTCCGCCGTCAAACTTTCTTAACGCGGCTGCTATCTCGTAGCGTCTTGAGAGGGATTCCTTGATGGTTACTGTCTCATTCTCAATTTCTTCTAGAAACGTTCTAAGATTATTCATCTCTCATTCACTCATTAACTCATTTAGCAGCCTCAAAACCTCCCTAACCTCAAAACCCAGAGGCAGATTGGTCGAAACGAGCGCGATCCTGTCATACTTGGACGCCACTTTATCGCCGATTACTCGTGAGACCACTTCATCGCGGTCACCGAGCAACTGGCTACCCGACTTATCTGGCAGGGTCGCGGTCAAGCTACCGAGCTTGGGTTTCTCCCCTACCCAGAAAAAGACGATTATAGCGTTCTCTAGCATCCCCATGGATCCATACAGTGTTTGTTCATCCACTGTTACACTCTTTGTTTGAAAGATGAGGCTCATTAACAGAAAAAGGGGGGTCTCCCTTGTTAAGCATTATCTCGGTGAAACCGATTGTACCATTTAACCTATTAAGCGCAACACGGTATTCTCAATTTAAATAAAAGACCTGTATATCTTTGATGAAAAGGAAGTAAGACCATGGCGGAAAACCAAGCAACACAGGACATACTAAGCCGACTACGACCTACACGACTACAAGCTATCGAGATAGGCATACTCGCAGCAATAGCCGTAGTAACCGCGCTTCTCAGAATACTGCCCCTACAATACGGAGCATACTTCACGGCATTCGACCCACTCTTCCAGTATAGAGCAACAGAATACGTTGTGGAAAACGGGTTCGCATCATGGTGGACATGGCATGATACAATGAGCTGGTACCCCATGGGTAGAAACGTTGCTAACAGCGCTTATCCCGGTATACCTTTTGCCGCTGCGTTCCTGTATATGGTTCAGAAGACTCTTGGCTTTGGTATCAGTCTGTACAATGTCTGTTTATACTTCCCCGTTTTCATGGCGGTAGTCACAATAATCACAATCTACTATCTCGGAAGAGAGTTACGTGGAAGAGCTACTGGAATATTTGCTGCTTTGTTCTTGGCAATTACCCCTGCTTTTATTGCGAGAACTTCACTAGGCTTCTTTGATACAGAGAACATTGGAATCTTTGCCATCGTTGCTACTAGTCTATTCTTCCTAAGGTCAAGCGATAAGGAACGAAGTATCGAACAACGTGTCATCTATGGCGTATTATCCGGGCTAACCCTTGGCTTGATCTATGCGAGTTGGGGTGCCGCCAAGTACATGACTGGTATGCTGATGCTCTACATGGGATTCCTAGTAATCACAGAAAAATACGAGATAAGACATCTCATAACCTATACAATTACTATTGGTCTAGGATTCCTCATAGTCTTCTTTACTCCGAGACTCGGACCCATGAGTGTCCTCAGCCTAGACAGTGTTCTAGCCTTTGTGATGATACTAGGATTAATTGGATATGAGTTCATCAAGGACAAGATAGATATCAGCGTGCTCAGCGTAGCAGCACTTGGAATATTCGTTCTAGTTGTCCTCGCAATATTCATTTTACCCGCTGTTGGAATCGATATACCCATTGGATTCAAGTTCCTCAAGGTATTGAATCCCTTCACATCAACAGACAGTTTCCTCTACGACTCAGTAGCTGAGAACCACACAGTACCATGGGCTACACTATTCCACAACTATGGTATCATCTTGATGCTCGGTGTATTCGGAACATACCTCAGCATCAAGGAACTTGACGAGAAAAACCTCTACGCTGTACTATTCTTCCTAACGAGTCTATACTTTGCTGGAGTCATGTCTCGTCTAACTCAGATTCTCACGGCGCCGGCGTGCTTGATCGGTGGATATGGTTTGGTACGCGCTGTGTCTCCTTTCCTTATGGAGCAGACACCAGCTTCAAGCAGAACTGCTCGTAGAAGAAAACAGGTCTTTGGAGTTAGTAAACCACTGGTTCTTGTTTTCGCTGGGTTCCTACTTTTAGCCATGGTGCCAAATGTTTTCAGTGCTATTGACTCAGCTGACTCCCCCAATCAATTAGCCTCCAGCGCCATTAGCGTAAAGATAAACGGTGAATACCCACAGGACTGGCCAGAAGCGCTCGAATGGATGAAGACCAACATGGCGGATGACGCTGTTGTCTGCAGTTGGTGGGACTATGGTTACTGGATTGAGGCGATGGCTGGAAAAACAACCATGGCTGATGGTGCCACCCAGACTACGCACCAGATCGCGAACATTGGTCAGATATTGATGAACGCACCCAATGTATCCATCGGAATGCTTGAGCGATATGGGGCAGACTACGTGGTAGTTTTCAGCTCTTACTCCGAGCAATATGGGCAGTCACTTTATGCAGGTGATGAGGTTAAGTGGCAGTGGATGGTCCAGATAGCTGGATTAGATATAGACGATTACGTGAACTATACTGCAGGCATCTATAATCCTGGATTCGTTCAAAGTACGCTCTATAATCTCATGTTCGAGGGTAACACTGATGGTCTATTCGAGCTTGTGTATAAGAGTGAGAATGGCTTCGTTTTGATCTATGAGGTCAAGTATCCAGATTAATCTGTAATTGATTGTTCTTTTTTCTTTAATTTCCATTAATATGTAGGTTTTATTAACCAAAATGGTTAAGAAGCTTCCAAGGTATCACTATTTTTGACTCATTGGATTTGATTTAATGCAACCAGTAACCGGGTTGAGCCGCTTCTATGATAAAGGTAAAGAAAACAGAGTATAGACCAGCCCCAGTGCGTGAGACACTTATCCAGATGAAAGACATCTCAGAACTTATGATTGACCTCGCCTACAGCGCAGCCCTGTTCCACAACAAAGAGCTAGCTGAGGAGGTAATGACACTGGAGTCCAAGGTTGATGATCTTGTCTATCTACTGAACATGAACCTGATGCTAGCTGCACGTGACCGTGAAGACGCCGAGAAACTCTCTGGTGTAGCTAAGGTTGGTAGCCTTACTAATGCTATCAGTGACGCGGCAGCTGATATCGCGAGTCTAGTCCTACATGATATTATGGTTCATCCTGCTGTGCGTGAGGTTTTCCAACGAGCCGAAGAACATCTAATTAGGGTTAAGGTGGATGAGGACTCTTTCCTTGCCGGTAAGACCATTGATGATCTTGAGTTAGCCTCGGAGGTAGGTGTGGATATCATTGCTATCAGGCGTGGCGAGATCTGGCATATTAACCCGGATAAGGAGATTCTTTTACCTGAGGATGTTTTGGTTGCTCGTGGTACCGCTGATGGCTTGGAGAGTTTGAGTAAGGCTGCTAAGGGAGAGGTGGATCATCTTGAGTGAGTCTGACCGCCTTCACTGGGAGAAGATTACTCGTGAACTGGTTACGTTGAAGAACACCAGTGAGATGATGATGGACTTGGCGTACTCTGCGCTGCTTCTTAACAATAACTATCTGGCGGAGGAGGTAATGTCCTTGGAGGAGCAGATGGATGAGCTTCACATCGACTTCCAGCTAGAGGTATTACGTCGTACAGATGAAGGAACTGATCCAAAACAACTGCTGGGCATCATCAGAATGGGTAACGTCACTGAACGCATAGCAGATGCAGCCAGCGAGATAGCTGAAGTAGTGCTACGAGGTGGTGAACCTCACCCGATACTTGGCATGGTTATTCAGGACGCCGAGGAGACGGTTGAACATGTTACAGTTGGCGAGAACAGTATCGTTGCAGGAAAAACCCTGAAAGAGGCTGAGATCGCTGACGAGACTGGTATGTGGGTGCTGTATATTCGTAGGGGTACACGTTGGATGCGTCCGAGACCTAGTACAAGGATTATGCCCGGTGACCTCGTTGTGGCAAGCGGCTACAGTGAGGGTGAGGACGATTTCAAACAATTACTAAGTGGTAAAAAGGGCTAGAAGAACTATTCTTCTGTTGCTTCTTCCTCGGCTGGTGCCTCAACGGGCTCCGGCTCTGGTTCGGCTTTTTTCTTCTTCTTTGGAGCCTCTGTTACTGAAAAGTTGAGGAAGGTTGTCTCTGTGCTGACTGTGTTTCCCCTTACTACTTTTCGTTTGAGTTCTCCGTCGCTCTTTGGCTTGTAGCCGACGCCTCCACTGAGTACGATGTGTGACTTGGCGCTTCCATGAACGTCGGGGCGCATGGGTATTCCATCTTTGTCGGTTCCGCCTGTTAGTTTGATTTTGTATCCCTGCAGTCCTGCGATTGAGCCGTCGATTGTTTGACCGATTCTTGTTCCTACGAGGTTGCGTAGCTGAGCATCCTCTATCTCTACTCGCTGGCTTGTTCCGTCTGCCGGGTTTGAGATGATGAGTATTGGCATTTTTCTCTATTCTCCTATGCTGCCCAGAGTATATCCTTCTTACGCTTCAACGCCACGAGCTCTTGGAGTGCTTCTTGAGCGCTCTCAGAGAGTCTGTCGATGAACTTTGTGCGCAAGAGTTTGGCATCTTTCTCTGGAATGTCTACGTATAGGCGATCACGCTCTTTTATATGTCTACCTACGATGGGCTGGGGCATAGCCACGGCAACTTCCTTACCTGCCTCGGCTTTACCGATGGCGTTTCCACCATCCTGAATCTGGCTGATGCGCCCAAGACGTTCTCCGTCTTGATTGATACATACTACGTTGGGTGTAATCTGACCCGCCTGCACTATTGCTCCGAATATTGCTGGTTTAGCTCGTCTGAATACATAGCCTTCCATGATCTCAAACTTGCCGGGTTTAACCAAGGTGTCAAACTCTTTACGTGCTTTTGCTTCTCGTTCCTCGTCAGCCCACCTAATGTACTCGTCCATGAGGTTGTAGATGATGTCATTCCAGAAGATAGGTACTTTCTGGTCTGCTGCCTCTTTCTCTGCGTCTGGCAGTATTTTCACGTTGAAGGCTAGTATGGCTCCGAGCAGTGGGTCTTCATGTTTAACGCTTAGGGCTTCCATCACGTCTCTGCGGCTTACGTCTCCGATGTCCGCGACCCTGATGGGGATGTCTTTGTCTTTGAGACTCTCTACTATGGCTTCGAGGCTTCCAAGGGTGTCTGTCTTGACCATGATTCCTGTTTGATCTGTCTGGACCTTGAGGCGCTCCATCTCAGACGCTACGTCCTCTATGGCTTGTTCAAGGGTCACCTCTCCGCCGATGGCGATTAATGGTGCACCGGGTATGGCTTCATCGATATCTGGTGCTGCTATCTTGATTCCTGCGGCTGCGTGGGCTTCCGGTATGGTGTTGAACTTCTTTTTGCTGTCTCTGATTTCTTCGAGGGGTTGTGGTACCAGTATTGCCCTGATCTTGGTAGTGATTGGACCTTCTTTGCCTCCGATAACTATGGTGTCCTCAGCGTGGAGAGTTCCATCATAGATAATGGCATTGAGTGTTATACCCAGTCCTACTTCTTCACGAACCTCCAGCACTGTTCCTTTTGCAGGACCCTCCGTGACTTGGAGCTTTTGTTCAAGGTATTGTTGTGTTAGTCCTATGAGTACTGCGAGGAGTTCGCCCATGCCTTCTCCTGTTTTGGCGCTGACTGGTACGATTGCGACGTTTTTTGTAAAGTTACGTACTCTGTCGAATCTTTCGCTGGCTATTCCTTCTCGGCTGAGGGTACCCATCATGTTGTAAAGTCTGTTGTCTAGGTCTTCCTGTACCCATTTTGATTGTGCTTGGTACGCTTTCATGAAGGGTCTGTTTTCCTCGCTCTTCCAGCCGTCTACTCTGTCCATCTTGTTGGCTGCGATGATGAAGGGCACCTTTCTTGATTTGAGGATACTTAGGGACTCGTAGGTCTGGTTCTCGAATCCGTGCATTACGTCCACGACGAGTATAGCGATGTCTGCGACGCTGCCTCCTCGTGTTCTTAGGTTTGCGAAAGCCTCGTGTCCGGGGGTATCAACAACCAATAATCCGGGTACTTTGACGTTGAAGTTGACGTTTTGCATGAGTTGTTGGGTTATGGCGACTAGGGTATCGAATGGGAAGTAGCTGGCTCCTATTTGTTGGGTTAGTCCTCCTGCTTCTCGTATCTGTACTGCTGTTCCCCTGATCTTGTCTAGGAGGCTTGTTTTTCCTGTGTCTACGTGTCCTAGCATGCATACTATTGGTTGTCTCATCGGCATTTTGCGCACCCGCTGTGTATGTCTGAGTGGACGATTAATATAGGTATCTCGTTTGTTTTGGTTAGAAATATATCCTATCTGGTGTCTGTAACTTTATGCGTAATGTTAAGAGCCTTATCTATAAGCCGTTCAGCTTGCTTTATCTCGCCTTTCTAGCGTTTGTCTTACTTACTGTTGCTGGATATTTCATT
>JAOZIG010000310.1 GCA_026014515.1 Candidatus Bathyarchaeota archaeon
CA
Source organism: Candidatus Bathyarchaeota archaeon (assembly GCA_026014515.1). GTDB lineage: Archaea > Thermoproteota > Bathyarchaeia > TCS64 > TCS64 > RBG-16-57-9. Next base: position 3 of record JAOZIG010000310.1, read on the forward strand.
AGCCCTCTGGTTCGCCCATCTTTTTCATAGACTCTGTGGCGGAGGCGCTGGGCGTACCGCTTGGAGTATGAGCAAGAACATGGAAACATCATTGACGGGTGTAACTTGGGCGATGCTTGAATCAGTTGAACACTACCCGATCACTATAATCAGGTTACTAGAACAAAGGTGAGTCCTGAACATATGAACGCCCCAGCTTAAGTGCCATAGCTGCCTTCTCCAGTTCCTTTCCAAGATAAGCTGCGTGATCATAGTTTGAGATGAGTTTCTCTCGGATTATTGTCTGGTATATGGAGCGTGAATCTTTTCCCCTGATTATAGTATCTGGTTCGTTGCTTCCAAGGGGGTAAAATGTAGCAACAATTTCCTCTGCGTATCTATCTATCTGTATCTTGAACCACCCTGTTTTATCTGGGTGATACTCGGTTTCTCCTACGCCTTGGAGGATTTGAGCGTTTTCCTCCTCAGATACATCATAATCTAGCTCTTTCCATCGTTTCTCCTTCAGTAAAAGCAGGTCTAATCCAAGGTCTTTGAGCACTGTACCTCGTTTCTCGGCTAAAAACATCATACGTGACGCATTAACAGCCTCAAAGACACTTCCTTTCGCCTTATCGCTATACTCGGGAACATGCAGTATACATGAACCAGCTTCTCTTGCTAACGCGATCATAGCTGCGTGAACACCGGGACTATCTGCATCAATGAGTTCGACTGCGTTCCCTACTCCGAAAAGCAGTGGGATGTTGGGATAGGATTGATTGAATAGCTGATATGCCTTTATTCCTTCAAGTGATCCGGGGGTCAACAGAGGCTCAACTACCAGATCACCGATAATCTTCTGTATTCCTGTTTCTTGTAGCTTTGTTACTGCCTCGGATAATCGGTTTACTCGTTCCTCGGCTTTCTTGGGTAGTATCCCCTTGCTCATGTTTGTGGGTAATACTACTATTGCTTCATCTGAGACAAGAGAGGTTATGGAGTCCATGTTGCCAAAGTCTAGGCTGAGAATCATATCGATTCCAGCGTCTATTGATGCCTTGATCTCGTTTACATTCAATGTATCTATACTGAGAGGTAGATCAACGGTTTCTCTGAGAGTATTGATTATTTTTGGTACTAACTCGGGTTTCGGGTTACCCGCAAGCATACCTATGTCGATTATGTTTGCTCCCTGTGACTCAAAATAGAGGGCTCTCTGAGATATATCGTTAAGATTCAAGGTTGGAGCGTTTACTATTTCACCCATTACACGCATTGGGAGCCCCTGCGAGACAGGTAAATCACCGATAAGCAAGTCACCATGTTCTGATAGAACGTCTCTCCATTTTTCCTCGGCTTCAGCTATCGTAGCCAGAGCTTTTTCCTCTAGCTTTGTTTTTATGAGTTCATTCGCTGGCTGAGTCTTGGATAATTGAATGTTCTCGGATAATACGAGGGGTAGATCAGCGGCATGTACTGGTCCCCGATAGACGGGTATGCCTATTGTTTCTTCTATGATTGATAAGTCACCGCTTGTTGAACCGGGCATGATCAACATATCATAACCAGATAGATTGTGTTTCTGTAGTTGATTTGCAGCATATTTCGCTGTAATAAACGAGGCAACCGTCACAGGCAAAGCAAGAACATCGACATCTTGTTCAAGACCAATGACCAGTCTCTTTATGGTCTCTTCAGCGAGTTTTCCTGTTACGATAAGTATCTTCATGTTTTTTCCTCGATTACTGCACCAGTATTATCAGCAGATGTAGTGAAGACATAGCCCTCGTTGTTACCTTCATTGATGTAACGGTTCATCTCTGCTTCAAGTTCTTGAGCGTGTTTCGCGCCATCCGCTAATCCATATATGGCGGGTCCCCAAGAGCTTTGCCCAGCACCATACGCGCCGCATTCTAGTAAGTGATTTACACATTCACCTATCCTTGGATGACTGTATGTGCCGCCCTGTATTTTTTTCCAGTAATCGCCAAACATGGTGTCAAGACTTGTCATGGCTTCTCCGAAAGCTTCTATGTTTTTCTCTATAAGGGCTGGGACCATCTTGAGTAAAACAATATGTGAAACTGATTTCACGGTCTCCGCTGGTGGTGGTTCAAGTTTTTTGAATGCCTTTTGTTCCTGTTCTCCGCTGAAGCCCTTATGGATTCTTGGCACACATACTACAAATTTCCAGTCTTCAGGGAAATCTTGGTGATAGATCAATGGGGGAACCTTGTCACGATCACCAACAGCGTGCCCACCATCTAATATGAAGCCGCCTTTCTGGAAACCATAGGTACCAATACCTGATACCCTGCTTCTCTCAAGCCTCACTGCAATATCTTCAACAGTCAAGCCCAGCTTGAATATTCTGTTTAAACCCATGCCAATTGCATAGGAGAGCTGTGTTCCTGAGCCAAAACCAGAATGTTCGGGAATATCTTCATGGATCGTTGTTTCGACACCAGACTGAATACTATAGGCACTGTATAGGGTTTCAATGATTTCTCGTGCCCTGTTTGATCTTGCGCCATTAATGATGGTTGATTTTGATTCTTTTATCTCTAGCACAAGTCTGGGTTTCTCTATTGAGACACCAATACTACCATGAATCCTGCCTAAGTCTCCCCTCATATCGATAATACCGAAATGCAAACGAGAGGGAGTACTGATTCGCAGCCTCATATAGAAACCCCCCATTTCGCTAGTAATGTTCGTAAGCTATCTGCCACTTGCATCTCAGGTGAATCAACTTCAGAGACCCTTGAAATAACATCAAAACAATAACGCATGTTCCGTAGAAGAGATTCTACTTTGGCTTCGTCACCTCTAGACTGATACACAGGTACCCTTGTAGCGTGGATTATTGCCTCTATTGCCATAGCTCGCCCTCTACTGTAGACTGTCGGAGAATCGTTATGGATAACAACTCGATTTGGTCTAAGAATTACAGATGCTTGAGAACTAGAAAAAACATCCTCTCCAACCTTTTCAACGACAATAGTCGCATCAGAGCCCCTAAGAGATAACTCAGAGATACTTGCCCCATCAGAAAGTTCATGCTTAAAGGCTGTTTTCAGAAATAGAAAGGGATCAGTGGTTAGGTTGATTGACGCCAAGCTATTTCTTGTTAGGTTTCTATAGGTATTGCTAGTGGTGAATGGGCGTACCTCCAGATGATCGCCTGTTTTTATTACACCCATTGGGGCGGGGTTATAGGAGCCATCTAGGTTCGTTGTTATCATTATTATCTCTACTATACTGTTTTCAGTAAACCCTAGTCTTTGCAGGGTACCTTCTAATTCAGATGGCTTCATAGTTCATCAAGAGGAATAACTCTACTAGTATTCAGAGTTACAAATAATTATCCAATTAAATCAACAGAAACAAGATAATCCTCGGCGCCACCAAGAATAATTCGATAGAAAACATCACCATTACAGGCAACCTTCTCCAATGTTCCCCTAGCCTCAACAATATCACCTGTATCTACTTGCTCTGTGAACTTGCCTCTGTAGCTTTTCAACTCTGTAACAGGGTACTCATCTGACATGGATTGAACCTGATAGGTGCAGGGCGTGTATATGGAGGCTGATGAATCAGTAACCTTAGCCCTGAGGGTAATAGTGTCACGAGGCGTTGATGTCGAGTTATCTTCCTCGCGTAGCAATCTGATGAAATAATCTACCCCAAAGACCACGCCATGGAGCACTTTTCGACACTCGATTGGTCTCAGCTTCTCTAAATCTAAACCAGTCTTTCCCCAACGGGAGACAAGAACAGTCTCAACCGAACCTGCATCATAACCGGTTATCCAGTCCTCTTTCTCGCGTAGTTCCTTGAGCGCAACAGATACTCTGCGTCCTTCATCTTCTCCATAGACGTTGAGATCAATGTCTGATGCCTCGTTTTCTAATCCAATCAATAATGAACCAGATAACCCAAAACAGGACACATCAATATCACTTGAAGAGGATAATTCGTCAACGAATCGTTTGATTGTCTTTTCAAGCACTGTGGTTGGTTTAGTAACTATTTCTTCTAGCTTGTCCTTAGGGTTGTATACTTTTGATATCTTTGAAACAGGCACTGATTGAGTGTCTAGTCCTAGCCAAGGTATCTCGTTAATATACTCAGGGTACCGGGATAAGATATACTCCGTGGATTCATTGAGATCATATATTCGTCTATAATTGACCCCATCAAGCACCCTATCACCGGTCTCATCAGGAATATACCTCAAGACAGCGACTACGAGGTCAGCACTATGACGCCCCCCCTTAACAGCGAAAAATAACCCATCAACCGTCTTGATGTAATCGCCTTCTGAGTACTCCATATCGGTAACTCGTAGGACCGTTCTTATAAGCTAATAAGAAGCAGTTTTATGAGAACCTTGTACTCAGAGACCTCAAAACTAGTAGCCAATTGTGCTAGCCTAGCAGCGTTATTAGAGGTCTCAGCATACCCGAAGCCCGGTAATATTCATAGACTCAATGATTTCCCAGATACAAGCTATGAGCATTTTCTAGCTGGAAGTGTGGCGCTTGGATCGATTATGGGAGAATTGGCAGCCAGATCATATGCAGACGAGAATTACGAAGATATACGACTTGGAGAGAGCATTCTTGACGCTGTAAATGAGATGTTTACATGGCAACATGGTGGGAATACCCATCTGGGAGTCGCGTTACTGTATGCACCCATCTCAGCAGGAGCAGGAAAATGGCGCAAGACAAATTCTAAGGATGTTAATGAACTCAGAAATCTCATCAGGAAAGTAATTGAATCAGCAACTCAAACCGACTCTATCACTATCTATCAAGCCATCGAAAAAGCAATGCCTCCAAAAAACCTTGGAGAAGCAGAAAAACTTGATATAAAAAACAAAGAATCAGTCAAAAACATACAAGACGAAAAAATAACCCCCTTACAGATTTTCCAACTATGCAAGGATAGAGACCAAATATGCCATGAATGGGTTACAGGGTTTGAAACTGTCTTTGAGACTGGGTACCCTTACCTGAAGAAGCGTATTGATGATGGTGCATCAGTTAACAGCGCCATCGTTGACACATTCCTACACATATTATCCACAAACCACGACTCACTAATAATTCGAAAAAAAGGTGTTTATGAGGCTGAAAAGGTTTCAAAGAGAGCTAAGCGGATTCTTGAGTATGGTGGAATAGACTCAGAAGAAGGAAAAAGACAACTCTGGATGTTTGATGAGGAACTGAAAAAGGAAGACGGCGGATTGAATCCGGGTACAACGGCGGATATTACCGCTGCTTCGGTATTCGTGTTATTGCTTTCAGGCTGGAGACCTTAGTTTACTGTATTCTCTTAGGTAATGAGGATACTTTTCGCAGATCTCTTTCACGCCATCCTCATTGAGTAGACCTTTGAGTGTTTTTTGTTCTTGTACACCTACGTATTTGATGCTGTATTTCTCCATGATATTCAATGCTTCCTGAATAGTGGTGTCCAGTTCTACGCTAATTAGTGGCACTGAGATAAGGTCTTTCACTACAAGAGTCCCTTTGTCTTCTGTCTGAACAAGCCATTTCATAATATCTTTCAAGGTAATTAGTCCAATTGGCTCTTTATCCTCGTATACTATGACTGCCTTGTAGTCAATGCTAAGAAGCCTGTTAGTCAGTTCTAATACGTTCTCTGTTGCATCTGCTTTAGGTGGTAGTTTATTCATTACTGCTCTGCATGGAACAGTGCAGAACTCTGGGCTCAGTTCGATGTTCAAACCATGAACCTCTATATACAATAAATATTGTACTTATTTATTTAGTTTTCAATCAAAAACAAACCAGTATTAAAAAGAGTTATAGAGACAGATTGTTATCTTTAATCGATGGTTCTTGAGCGATAATAAGATGGAAACACTGAAAAAATATCTCAAAGAAAACGAGATCAATAATATTGTTGTTGCCAGCAAAGGTGGAAAAACAGCAATAATGCTAGCCGAAGAACTAGAGAAAGAAGCCAACATAGTAACTGTATCAGAGTTCAATTATAACGAAAAAACCAAGAAAACCATGAAGAAAAAGAAAATCAACGTTATCGAAGAATCAAACCTACCGATTCAAGACATCAGGGAAATGAGAGAAACGCTGTTAATGTTTGACCCCGGAATCAAAGCCGCCCTTGAGGTTGCTAGCATAGCAGCATCAAACAAGATGGTTGAAGGAAAAATAGCGGTTGTAGCTGGCGGAGGTCTTGATACAGTGATGATAGTTAATACGATTCATCCTGAGGCAGAGTCCATCTCTGAGCCTTTGAAGCAATTGAAGAT
>JAOZIG010000387.1 GCA_026014515.1 Candidatus Bathyarchaeota archaeon
GTCAAGAAAGCAGGCGTGGATGTCCACCCTGAGATCATGATCCCACTCACAAGCCACATCAACGAGATGCACGCAGAGCACGAGAAACTCAAGAAGGTAGCCGAGAAAGTACTGAAAGAGGCAGGCATGGAGAGCCTCAAGTACAAGATCGGAACCATGATCGAGATTCCACGCGCAGCCTTGACTGCGGACGAGATCGCAGAATCAGCCGAGTTCTTCAGCTTCGGCACCAACGACCTAACCCAGATGACATTCGGAATCAGCAGGGACGACGCAGAAGGCAAGTTCCTCCTCAACTTTGTTGACAGAGGACTCCTACCAAGCAACCCCTTCCAAGTCATTGACAGAGAAGGCGTAGGAAAGCTCATGAAGATGTGTGTTGACGCTGGAAGAAAGACACGCCCAGACCTAGAGATAGGCATCTGTGGAGAGCACGGCGGAGAGCCAAGCAGCATCGAGTTCTGCCACATGATTGGTTTGAACTATGTAAGCTGCAGCCCATACCGTGTACCAATTGCTCGTCTAGCGGCGGCACACGCTCAGCTGGATTTCCCAAAGGAAGAGTAATCTTCCCTATTTTAAAATAATTACAGTATTTTCTTGATTCAATGATTATAGTATAGATTAGACTTATTTTGAATAGTATATAGAGTATGGGGTATAATAAATATTAAAACGCTTATTTTCATTATAATAACCCAACAAAAACACGTTAATCTCTGTGATTATAGTAATTATTGTAACATGACTAAACCAGATAAATTAAGAAAAATTAACTAAATAGCACTTATTTATGTAATAAAAACCGGTTTTAAAAGATTCACATAATGATGAATCCATTAACTTGATAGAATAATTACTAAAATTATACATCTAACAATAAGAACAACACAAGTCACAACGTATAATAGAAGAGAAAATACTCCGAGAATCCGCAATACGCAGTGATACGTATGGAAATGAAAGGTAACACACTAACAATAGTAGTTCTAATAGTTGGACTAATAGTAGGAGCAGGCGCAGGCTATATGCTGGCACCAAAAGAAACTACAACATCCGGAGACGGAACAAACACCGTCACGGTAGAAACCCTCCCACTAGAAGGAAAAACTATACAGATCGGTTATATCAGTGCAACAACAGCGAACTTAGAAACATTCATGCCCCTCGTAAAGGAGATACAGGAAGTTGACAACAACGAATACGCAGAACTCCTAGGCTATGATGTTGACTTTGAGTGGCTCATCGATGACGCCACAGGACAAGCCGCGGTACACCTTGAAAAGGTTCAAGGATTCAAGGCAATGGACGTCAACGTCTTTATCGGCGCAACCTGGAGCAGCATGTGTCAGGCGAGCCTAAGTTACTGTAACGACAACGATATGCTAATGTGGAGCACTGGCTCAACAAGCCCACTACTAGCCATCGCGGACGACAACCTCTACAGGATGTGTCCAACTGACCTAGTTCAGGCGCCAGCAATGGCACGCATGATGGAAAGCATGGGTGTCGAGGCAGTCTTGTTGATCTACCGTGGAGACGCATGGGCTGACGGAATCGTCAACATCTTTGCACCAATGTTTGAAGACAATGGTGGAGTGATTCTTGAGAAGATCCGTTACGCAGGCGAGACCACAGAGTTCAGCAACTATCTGCAAACAGCAGAGAATATCGTTGCTGACGCAGTCGCTGAGTATGGTGAAGGAAAGGTCGCGGTTGAGATCATCTCATTCGCAGAGTTCGTCACCATGATCACACAGGCAGAGGATTACCCAGTTCTCTACAGCCTACCATGGTTCGGAAACGATGGAACAGTACTAAGCCAGCAAGCACTCGATGACGCCCCATCACAGGCAGCACACCTAAAGATCTACAGCACCTACGCCGCACCGGCGGACTCTGAGAAATTCCAGAGCCTATATGACAGGTACTATGATCTGGTAGGCCAGCCATTCGGCTACTACAGTGCATGCAGCTATGACGTAGGAACCATCTTAGCATCTACTATCTTACAGGCACAGAGTACAGATGCCTCTGATCTCATCCCATTACAGGCTCCAACCGCATATGATCAGTTCGGAGCAAGCGGATGGAATAGACTGAATGAGGATGGCGACAGATACGCCAGCAACTACCAGATCTGGGCAGTCAATGATGACGCCTCAAGCTGGGAAGTTTATGGCCTATATGACGGCACAACTGACTCAGTTACTTGGGATACGGAGCTTCTTGGCTTTGTACCCGAGAGTCGATAAACGTACCCTATTTTTCTTTTTTATTTTTTTAGTGAAATTCCGAGAAAGGGTGAACAATTTGGAAATAGGTCTTTCCCGGCGAGGCTTCAAACATCTAATCCTAATATATACATTTTCAAATTAAAATATAGAGACCGAGAACAGTAATTACTGGTATATAAGCTCAACAGCCCATTTACAAGCGAATTCATACAAAATAGTAAAAATAAACTAAAAATAATAGGAAGATTAGAGGTCGCACTTCTCAAGAAGAAGCTGCCAACGGTGGTCAACTCCCTCCTGAATAGCTGCAAGTAGCTCTTTATTCTCCTTTGGACGGAACAGGTGCCTGAACCTACCCTGAGTCTTCAAGTACTCCTCAACGGGCTTCTTGTTCTGTGGACGTCTAGCCAGCGCCGCGCTTGCCGCGCTCAGCTTGTAGACTGGGCGTCCATCGACACGCTCCACCTCATAGAGTGGGAATATACATGTCTGTGTCGCCAACCTAGCGATACCCACAGTATCCGCCGTATCATATCTCCAGCCCCTTGTACACGGAATTATAGCGTGCAGGAACTTTGGTCCCACCGTGTGGAACGCTTTCCTACATTTATCCAGTACATCCTGTGGATAAGCTGGACTCATGGTAGCTACATAGGGAATATCATGTGCAACCATGATATCATCAATGGGCTTCTTCCACTCAGCTTTACCGGGAATCACCGATCCAGCAGGGCTAGTGGTTGTACTAGCCGCGAATGGGGTTCCACCGCTTCTCTGGATTCCCGTGTTCATGTACGCCTCATTGTCCATCAGCACATAGGTGAAGTTGTGTCCACGCTCAAGTGCTCCTGAGAGCGCCTGGAAACCAATGTCATAGGTTCCACCGTCTCCGCCGAAGGCGATAACATTCAGCTTATCATACTTGGCTAGTGGTCCTTTTCCGCTTCTGCGGTTTGCTTTCCACGCTGCCTCGATGCCGCTGGCGTTTGCCGCAGCGTTCTCGAAGGCGTTGTGGAGCCATGGGACGTTCCAGCTTGTGAATGGGAAGATGGTTGTGGCTACTTCTAGGCAGCCTGTGGCGTTTGTGACTACGGTGGGGATGTCGGCTGATGCCTTCATTATCATCCTGCCGATGATGGGGTGTGCACAGCCTGCGCATAGTCTGTGTCCACTCATCAAAGTATCTTTGATGCCAGCTGCTTCTTTCAGTGTTAATCTTTCTGCCATCTTACTCACCTCTTACTCCTATGGTTGTCAGTAGTTTGTCCACCTTGCCAGCCTCCTTGATCTTTAGCATATCCTTGTATGCCTGTTTGATCATGTCTGGGCTAACATCTCTGCCACCTAAGCCGACGACATAGTTTTTCATCATGGGCTTTTCCTTGTCGTGGTAGTATGATGTCATGAGTTCCTCCATCAATGGGCTTGCGGGTGCGCCGAAACTGAGGCACTTTTCCATTACGCCCAAGACGGGGAGGGTTCCTACTGCTTTCTTTATTGCTTCAGCTGGGAATGGTCTGAATAGCCTGAGCTTTACCATTCCTGCCTTGATGCCTTCAGCGCGTAGCTCATCGACTACGTATCTGATGGTTCCCACCATTGAGCCCATTCCGATAAGAGCTACCTCGGCGTCCTCCATCATGTATGGTTCAACGTAATCGTAGTTACGTCCGCTGACCTCAGCCCATTCCTTGTCGATATCTGTGATATACTTCAGGGCTTCATCCATGGCAACTACTTGGTGAATCTTGTGCTCAAAGTAGAAGTCCTGTAGGTCAAGTGGCCCCATGGTGAGTGGCATATCAGGGTTTAGCCTGAACTCGCCCTCGCCAAGGTGTCCCTCGACTGTGATGAATGGTCGTTCTCCGACGAATTTCTGTACTGTCTCGTCGTCTACGGTCATCACGTTCTCCATGGTGTGACTGAGCGTGAATCCGTCCAGACAGACCATGATAGGTAGCTGTACCTTCAGGTGCTCCGCCATCCTCCAAGCAGTGATGCTGGTATCATAGACTTCCTGAGCGTTCTCACAGTAGATCTGTATCCATCCGCTGTCTCTTGCGCCCATGCCGTCGCTGTGGTCGTTGTGAATGTTGATTGGTCCGCTAAGCGCCCTGTTTGCTAACGCCATAACAATTGGCAGCCTCAAGCTTGACGCGATATAGACTATCTCCCACATCAGTGCCAGTCCGTTGGCTGCAGTGGCTGTGAATGCTCTTGCGCCTGCTGCAGATGCGCCTACGCTTGTGCTCATGGCGCTGTGCTCAGACTCGACTGCAACGAACTCGGTGTCTACCTCGCCGTTGGCTACGTACTCGCTGAACCTTTCTACTATGATTGTCTGTGGTGTGATGGGGTACGCTGCAACTACGTCTGGGTTGACCTGTTTCGTAGCGTAAGCTACCGCCTCGTCACCGTTAAGTCCCATTAGTTTCTGTTTCGCCATTATTTTCTCACCATCTCTATACATTTCACTGGGCACTCCTTGGCACATATGCCGCAGCCCTTACAGTAATCAAGGTCAGGCTCAGTATAGCCATCCTCACGAACGAGAATCGCGCCCTCAGGACAATAGAAGTGACAGAGCATACACTTGGTACACTTGCTGTGATCGATCTTGGGGGCCTCAACTCCCCAGTCACCAGTCTTGTAATCCATGCTGCTCTTGTAGCTTACGGCTCCCTTGGGAAGCTCTTGCCATGTTCGCTTACTCATCCTTGTTTAACCTCCTCATACGCTTTCTTGACGAGCTCCGCGTTTAGCTCGCTGATCTTACCTTCAAAACGCTCCTTGACGACCTGTATGATGCTATCTAGCTTGACTACATCAGTCGCCTTAACGACTGAACCAAGCATAGCGGTGTTCGTGATAGGCCTACCCAGCACGTCAATCGCCAATGTTGTCGCGTCAACTGTCCAAGTCTCAATGTCCTTTAGTCCTAGAATATCAAGGACTTGTTTAGCTGTTTTATCGGTGTTTACAATAAGCTTTGTTCCCTTCTTTACGCCGTCGGAGACAGATGGACCCAATAGTGTAGGGTCTAGAACTACTACCACATCAGGCTCATAGATGCTTGAGTGTATCTGTATCTTTTCATCGCTAATACGCGTAAACGCAGTAATAGGCGCACCAGCGCGTTCAGGTCCGAAGGCAGGGAAACTCTGAATATTCTTCTCCTCGTTTAATCCTGCTTGCGCGAGAAGAAGTGAGGCTGTCCAAGCTCCTTGGCCGCCTCGGCCATGGAACCTTACCTCATATATCTTGGTGGTCAACCGTTTAAACCTCTCATATCGTAGTCCTGTGCTATATTAAACCTTCACGGTTCATCATTTTCCAAGGTTTTTCCGAATAGCATTCAACTCATCACGCTTTTTCTTAGCCATTTGACCAGAAGCCTCAGCGTAGCGGGAAAATTCCCATCCTAGTGCCTCGTAAGCGAAATTTATTCCCCTTGATGATGAGACCAGTAAGCCTTCCCCATTGCTATTGGTACCGTATTTGAGGGCAGTCTCAGGGTCACCCCCCTGTGCACCGAGCCCGGGGGAGAGTATCAGTGTCTCTTCACCGATGATCTCCCTTATCTCTTTCAGCTCCTCGCTTGCTGTACATCCTACTACGTATCCGTTGCTGCCATGCTCGAAGGCGTCTTTTGCTAGTCGTTTGTAGAATTTTTCTCCATCCATCACCCTGCTCTGGTAGTCATGGGTTCCGGGATTACTCATCCTGCATAACGCGAATATTCCTTTCTGCTTTTCCTCACTCCAGCGGTATATGGCGTCAACACCGTTCTCGTAGCCAGGGAATGGGCTGAATGTAACCGCATCGAATCCGAGTCTGTTTATCCAGTAGAGTCCAGCGTCGATTGTACTCCCAATATCACTGAGCTTGATGTCCAGTAACGCCAGACTGTTTCCCTCATGTATCTTCTCCGCTATCTCTTTG
>JAOZIG010000229.1 GCA_026014515.1 Candidatus Bathyarchaeota archaeon
AATTTAAACGCTGCAGGACCTTTATCTTTTGAGAGTATAATTAATCCTGGGAAAGGATTATGTATTTTTTCACTATATGTTGTAAACATTTCTTCATTTTTACTATCAATAAATGATAATATCATATAGAAATCGCTAATAAAAACAGCTGAACTAAAACCTTCTTTAGTAAAAATATCTGGATAGTTTTTTAATTGTTCTTTAGGAATTACAAAATTTCGTTTAATAATTTCGTTAATCTTTTCTCTATTTTCAAGTTCGTCTGACAAATTGAACAGATATAATAAAATTTACTATAATAATAAATTTTTCAGATAATCTTATTTCTATTATATTATGTTCTTTAGGTTTTCAAAGAATAGGGGTTATCACGGGTTCCTACTTTTTCTCAACTCGATTTATATCTGGTTTGTTTGTTGCGTTGGTTGAATCATGGTAGGTGAACCATTGTGCCCTATAGCACACCAGATGACATCAGAGCTATAATTCACACAAGCCTCACAGACTCCGAGATCACGGAACTCATCACTCAGTCTGATGCCGAGATTGACAAGCGAATAGGAACACAGTCCAGTGATCCTTTGATCACTAGGCTTAGTGCATTAATCACGGCTCGTACCATACGACATAGACAACCATCAAGCACTACCATAGGTGAGTACAGGCAAGATACAACTGATGATCTATCGGCTGAAATAAACTCAATTTTCAAACTCTATCAGCCATCGCACATCAAGCCATCATCCTACCAAGCCAAAGAGGAACCCACATGAGCTTCGAGAAACCATACCCACCAGACCCCATCACCTACACCCACTACGATACACTAATAGACGCACTAGAAACCCGATTCGGAGCAAGCGCAGAAGCCTACATCAGAGACCAGACACGCATCATCAACACAAGAGGCAACATCTGGACACCAGAAGCAGGGAACATCCAGCAAGCCATAGAAGACCTCTACAACGATGAAGGCGGAGCCGTCATTTTACCCAAGAAGATGATCACCGAGACTCAGCCATGGACACTGGACGAGCCATACCCAGTATACATCAAGGGCAGTGGGATGTGCTGGCACGAGACAGACAGGGGCACCATGATCAAGTTCAACCTAGCCAACGATATCCACTGCATCGACATAGACGCAACTGAAGCCATCCACTTCGGAGGCATCAGCGACCTCACCCTCATGGGAGGCACAGGCAACAGAGACATGATCCACCTAGACGGCGTCACAGACTGGCACCTAGACAGAGTCTACATCAACCAAGCCCAACGCCACGGACTCCACGTAGAATCAACAACCGACTCGTGGAACCTCTGGGTAAAAGACTGCCTCATCGAAAACTGTGACAGGGCTATACGGCTTGAAGGCGGAGCAGGCGCAGGCACCATACTCAAAAGCTACATCCTCAACAACTACTTCTACGCCAACAGCATCGACATCGAAGTAGGAGCACTAGACGATACAACAGGCTCAGTGAAGCTACTCCAACTACACAACAACCAACACTTCAACACCACAGGAATAGGGCTCAAACTATACCGGAAAGCACAAGCCATCACCTGCATGGGGCACATCTTCTACAAAACACAGGGAGACGCAGTAGACATCAGCGACGACGGCTCAGCAAACAAATGCAGCAGGATCAACCTACTCGGCTTCCTCATCGACGGAGATGGCACCACGCCAAACGGTATCGACCTAGGTGGATATACAGACCACGTTGTAATCGACTCTGGACAAATATACGACATAACAGGCACCGCTGTAGTCGAGGGCGGTAACACCACCAACATCACTAAAGGAGACATCTACGAGTCATGAGCTACACATACCAACAATACGGCACAGGCTTCCAACTACAGATGCCCACCCCAGAAGCCCAACAATTCAACGAACTCTTACAGATCAGAGGCACACCAGCAACCATCATCAACCGCAACCAAACAGGCACAACCACCTACGGCAACCCAACATACACAGAAACAACACACCAAACAAACTGCTTCAGACGAACCACCCTCTCAGAACGCAACCACCCATCAGGCAACCTCACCACAACAAGAGAAACCATACTCATACCCCGCTGGGCACCAGTCAAACCCATAGACGAAATCGAACTCGACGGCACCCGCTACCACATCACAGACATCCACCAAACCACCGCCTACACCTACCTCACCTTGGAGAAAAAACAATGAACGACCCAAAACTCACAATCCTAGCCCTCCTAGAGGACGGCTGGAACCAGCCATGGACACCAGCCTTCACAGCAGACTGGTATGATCAGAAGATCAATGACCCCCAGATAATCGTCACCCACCTCAACACAAGGTCAAGCCCTACCGGCTTCACAGAAAACCCATCACAAACAGATCGCAGACATAATGGAGTCTACATGATCAACGTCTGGAGCACAGGCGACGAAGCAAGACGCTGGACCATGATAGACGAGGTAGAACGCATCATCAACTCAAAGTGTGACACACCCGGCGGAGACCTAGAGTTCATCGAAGTCAGCGGGTTCCGAGACCTAGACGAGCTAGACACCCATCCAAGGCTCTACAGAAGCCAACTCACACTGGAGGTGCTCTACTATGGTTAGATACAAGGGAAGAGACCAGATCGAATACGGACACTACCCATACACCGAGACCAATTATGGCTCAGAAGCCACAAGCGCAACCCTATACAGAATAGGCTACCTCACAGAGATCAGACCAACATACGACCCAGAACTAAACAGACAATTCATACTCAGAGACACAGACAACGGCAAACCCCTAGGCATCTACAGCAGAAAAACAAACATCAGACTCACCCTACGCTGGCTCCAAGGCGAACTCGCAGACTACTACCAAAAAACCCTCCTAGGCGGCTACAACAGCTACGGCGAAGCAAAACTCTACCACAGCGCCACCGAGAAAATATACCACAAATGGGCGGGACTCAAACTAGACACCCTGAGCGTCCGCTGCAGCATCGGAGAACCCATCACGTGGACAGCAGAACTCATCGCCCAAACAACAGACACCATGGCAACCACCACAAACACCTACGGCTCATCACCCGGCGCAGTCTGGGAGTGGGACGACGCATACCTCCAACTCAGCACCAACGGATCAGACTGGACCACCATCCCAGACGTAACAGACTGGGAACTACGAATAGAAAACAGCCTCAAACAGAACCACACATTCAACGCATCAGGGGAAAAAACACTCCAAAGCCTTGAAGAAATGGAGCAAAGATGCGACGCAAGATTCACCATGTATCTACCAAGCGACACCTACCTCGCATATCTTCATGATCAGACCAAGCTCTACCTGAAACTAGTACTCCCCTGCAGCCAATACATCCAGTTCAGCGAAGGCAAACTCAGCCTCTACGACCCAGTACTCCGACCAGAAGACCTAGTATCATGCAGGGTCGAGTACATGGGCGGCTACCTAGAACACAGCTTCACGTGACCAAAAATGCAAATCACAATACAAGGACACAGGATAACCCTCCAACCATGGACCTACGGCATGAAACAACAAGCCCTCCGCCTAGCCACCACATGGACCAAGGAAGCCACAGGGCTCCAACCCGACGTAGACCCATGGAGACTCAACGACCAGATGCTAACCCAATGCATCACAGAATGGGACCTCGTAGACGAACAAAACCAGCCACTGGAGATCACCATCGAAAACATACACCGCCAAACCCCAGAACTCATCGAAGCCATCATCCACGAGTGCCAACGAATAAACGGAGTGACCCAACAAGAACGAAAAAAATCCTAGCGGCGGCAACCACAGGCAACCCAGACACCGTATATGACCTAGCCATCTGCGCAGCCATGGGGTGGACCGCCGACCAACTACACGCACAACCCACCCGGTTCATCGAAAGACTGGGACTCTACCTAGACGCCCTAGCACGAGAACGACAGCGGGAACAACGTAGAACCGAGGAAAAAATACGCAGAATGAGCACGAGACCATGAAAACCACCAAAACCATACCCATAACACAACTAGCCGACGCACTCAGAAACCTACCAATAGCCATACAAGCATCCACAGACAAGACACTAAACCTAACAAAAGCACATCAACTAGCCAAAACCCTCTGCCCAACCAAAACAGGAGCCCTAAGAGAAACAATAAGAGTCATCCGCCCATCAAACACAGAAGCAAACCTCACCGCTGGAACCCCAACAGTAACCTACGCAAAACCAGTCCATGACGGCACAAGCAAACAACCCGCCAGACCATTCCTACATCAGGCACTACACGCTGAGACCCACAACATCACGCAAGCGATCATACAGGATTCGGTGACGCGGCTATGAGTGAACACGTAGGCATCGAGTACAGGGTAACAGTAACCGGGTTAGACACGGCACAGGCAGCCGCCTCCGCCTCAGCTGAGTCAGCCAGACAAGCAGGAGCAGCCCTATCAAACGTACAGAATCAGAGCAGCACCACCCTGCCCACATTGATGATGACTGTAAGAACGGTAAACGCTGCACGCCTAGCCATATCCCAGACCAGTAACGCCATCACCGAGCTAAACCCAGTCGCCCTGATGTATGGTTTCCTCAACATGATACAAGTAGTAAACAACCTCACAAGCCTCACAAGAATCCTCAAAGACAGCACAGCCTCAGCATCCGCAGCACAAGCAATACTAGCAAGCCTCACAGGCAACCTATACCTAATACCCATGGCACTAGCAGCCGGAGCCCTAGTCTACAGCAGCATCAAATCAATGCAAACAGGAGGACCAGTCAACCAAACCGGACTCTACCTCCTCCACAGAGGCGAGTACGTGGTCCCAGCCAACCAGACAAGCATCGGACCCGTCTACATCACGTTCAACAGACAACCCGCAAACCACAGAACCAGCCAATGGCTTGACCAACTTAGCACCAGAATCATGGGGGAACTACGCAGGTGACAGAACCCCGAGCCTACATCGAAATCATTGAACAATCCGGGTTCCACGACGACTGCTTCAGATCCAGCCAGTGGACCAAGTTCCAAAGCGCAGCATCCGAGAGCTTCCAGAACACCGATGATGTCTCGGGAGACTACGCCACCATGACCGTAACCGAAGGAGGTACAGTTAATGGCGCTGGGTGGAGACGAGAAGTAACCCTAGCCACCGATACCTTTCCATTGATGCGGGTACGGCTCAGAGGAAGAGGCACCACACCCCAGTACCAGATTGAGGCAGAATACACTGACGCCTCCACAACCACCACCGGGTGGACAACCGCCCCAACAGACTTCACAGAGATCAACATCGAGCTAACCCCTGGAAAGACCCTCAAATATCTCAAACTCTACACCCGGTGCAACACCGTTACCCAGACCGCCATGGTTGACTTTGATTACTTGATGGTTCTACGAAACCCGCCCCTTGTCCCAAAAGAAGTTGAGGAACTGGAGGCAGACCTCATCACCAACACAGGGGTATCCACCCTCACCCTAACCATATACAACGATGTATTGCTTGGTGTTACCGAGCGATGGTACCACCTTGATGAAGATTTCGGCACCCACGCCTATGACTATAGTAAAAACCGGCATCAATCAACCCACAACGCCACATGGACCACGGGAAAACACACCAAAGCACTCTACTTCAACGGATCAACACGGCTAAACACCGGATATAAACCAACAATTCCCGCTGATAGCGCTCTAAGCATCAGTTTCTGGGTCAAGGCATCACCCGGAGCATCAGGCATAGTGGCTGGCATTGGGCAGACTGATGCTACGTGGAACCGGGTCCAGTTCAACTGGAGCAGCGACAAACTCAGGCTCTATGTACGTGACGACTCAGGGAATACTGTCCAGTATACATCATCTGCGACGGTGGCTGATGGTACTTGGCATCATATCATTGGCATAGTTGACCTCAATGGGGATACTATTGGATTATACGTTGATGGAATGTTTGACGGTGAATCCACAGGTACCCTCGGCGTCATTACTCTTACAGACAACGACCTAACATTTGGGTGCCTCCACAACGACTCAGGATACAGCAACTACACGGTATGCACGGTGGACGAGATCAGAATCCTCAAACGCGCAATAACACAGCATGAAGCAACAAGTTTAGCAACAGAGACTCCCCTGAGCGGTGCCGCGCGAACAGGCCCCGGCTCAAT
>JAOZIG010000130.1 GCA_026014515.1 Candidatus Bathyarchaeota archaeon
TCAGACATTGGATACAAGGTGAATTTTGATACAAGTATCGGTGCAATTGACATTAACTTGCCTGATATGGATTACGATGTGGATACAACTCGTACAAAGATCGGTGAAACCAACGACTACAGCCTCAAACCTATCCAGATCGAGATCACAGCCGAGACCAGTATAGGTGGAATAGAGGTCAACTAACACCTTATTCCGTCACACAGACTGGTGATTGTCGCACCTAGATTTAACATAACGTTTTAATAAGATGTATCAACTAAGCCCTAGTTACACTGACAGGAGATCTCACTTAATGTCAAGAGAATTTAACTACATAGTCAGGCTTCATGGCACCAATATAGATGGTACAAAGATGGTGCCCTACGCACTCACCGAGGTCAAAGGTGTAGGCGTAAGACTCGCTCGAGCAATCGTAAAGCAGTTGGGCCTAGACGCTACAGAGAGACTCGGTAGCCTCAGTGACGCGGATGTAAAAAAGCTGGAAACAGCCATTGATGACCCCGTGTCCATAGGACTACCATTGTGGATGCTAAACAGGCAGAAGGACCCCATGACGGGTGATGACCTGCACTTGTTGGCATCCGACCTAGACCTCAGAACTAAGGACGATATCGACCTTATGAGGGAGACAAGAAGCTGGAAGGGCGAACGCCATGCACGTGGACTAAAGGTACGTGGACAGCGCACAAAGACTACTGGTAGAACTGGTAGAAGCGTAGGCGTTAGCAGAGCAAGGGCACAGCAGAGGTAATCGTGATGGGAGACCCAAAGAAGAAACATAAGCGGTTTAACACACCAAAGCGCCCCTACGAGACCGAGGCACTCATGGAGGAACTCCGAATCATCGGAGCCTATGGACTCAGAAACAAAAGGGAGCTATGGAAAGCACACACCGAGCTATCAACCCTAAGAGGCAGAGCAAGAGACCTTCTAAGCTTAGGCTCAGAGGAAAGAGCAAGAAGAGAAAGCGCCCTCATAGAGAAACTAGCGCACCGTGGACTCGTAATGGAGAACGGACGCCTAGAAGACGTTCTTACACTGGGCGTTGAGGACCTCTTGGAGAGGAGACTCCAGACATACATATTCAGGAGAGGAATGGCAGGCAGCTTCTTCCAAGCAAGACAGCTAATCGCACACGGACACATCTCAATTGATGGCCGTAAAGTAACTTCTCCAAGTTATCAGATAAAGATCACAGACGAGGAAACACTGGACTGGGCACAGGGCAGCCCCTACAACAACCCATCACACCCATTGAGGCGTGAGCTTGAGGTTGAGGAAGCCCTAGACGTAGAACCATCAACGGAGGCAAGACAGCGTGAGTGAAGGTGAAAGATGGGCAATAGTCCACATATTCAGCAGCTTCAACAACACAATCATCCACATGACCGACCTCACAGGCGCCGAGACCCTCGGAATCGCCAGCGGCGGCATGTTCGTTAAAGCTGACAGGCTCAAACCAAGCCCATACGCAGCCATGAAGGCAGCGCAACAGATCGTAGACATCGCGAAGGACAAGGAAGTCAACGCGTTCCACATCAAGGTACGGGCACCCGGTGGTACAGGAAGCAAGACCCCTGGACCAGGAGCACAGTCAGCCATCAGGATACTAGCCAGAAGCGGCTTCAGGATCGGAAGAATCGAGGAAACCACACCAATTCCACACGACGGTACACGTAAACCCGGTGGCCGTAGAGGAAGGAGACCTTAGGAGCAGAGGTGGGGAATCTTTGAAAACAACCATAGTCAGCCTCACAGAGGACACCGTACGGTTCCTCATTGAGGGCGTGGACACTGCATTCGTAAACGCACTACGACGGACCATGGTCAGCGAGGTCCCCACGATGACCATCGAGGACATCTTCTACTTCGACAACTCATCCCTAGTCCCAGACGAGATCCTAGCAAACAGGATCGGATTTACACCCCTCAAGACAGACCTAGACAGCTACGTGCTTCCCGAGGAATGTGACTGTGAAGCAGAGCTTGGCTGCCCCAAATGCAGGGCAGTGCTCACCATGGACGTAGAGTCCACAGGCGACACAATCACGGTCTATAGCGGAGACCTTGTACCAGATGACCCAAACACGGCTCCAGCCAGCGATAAAATCGTATTGGCAAAGCTAGCCGAAGGACAGGCCATCAGGTTCGAGGCATATGCGCAGCTTGGACAAGGCAAGGTCCATAGTAAATGGACACCCACAAGCATGTGTGTATACCAAAACGTCTCAGTAATACCCATCACAGACAAGGCACAGGCCGAGGACTGTGTAAGCGACTGCGGAGACGCCGCTGTAATCGAGGGCGACAGCCTAAAGATCATCGATATTCAGAAATTCGATTCATGCAAACGCTGCAGAGAACTTGCGCCACATGAGCAAATACTTGAGAACCTCAAGGAGGACGAGTTCCTGTTCACAGTGGAGAGCACAGGTGCACTACCGCCACAACGCATAGTAACCGAGGCAGTCAAGATTCTCAAACAGAAACTCGCAACATTATCCGAGAAGGTGGATAAAGACGAGCTACATGATGAGATCAGCGACTTTGAGGTTCCTGAACTTGATGAGGGTAAGCTGTATAGCGTTGGCTCAGGCGACTTTGATGAGGACGAGGAAGGCGGAGCAGAGGAAGGATTCACAGGAGGAATAGATGAAGAATGAATAACCAGACACTAATTGACACGATAAAGGCACTCAAAGACGCTTCAAAAGAGTCAGAAAAAGCCATCTGGAAGGCACTAGCCGAGGAACTAGACAAACCAAAACGAAGCCGCGTAGCAGTCAACCTAAGCAGGATCGACAGACACGCAGCCGAGGATGAGGTAATCGCGGTACCCGGCAAGGTTCTTGCAGCAGGCGACCTGAGCAAGCCAGTCAAGATCGCAGCGTTTGCCTTCAGTGCAGGCGCCGTTGAGAAGATTGAGCGTGCAAAGGGTGAACACATGACTCTTGATGAGCTCTTGGCGTCAGGTATTGCGCCTAGCCAGATCCGTATCATGAAATAATTATCCCGTTTTCTAAAAACACGCCCGGATAATACCGGGTATAATACTTATCACTGCTTATGTAATACCGGGGATTATAGATGCGCCTTGAGTTTCAGGAACGCATCAACAATATCCCGAGGGGTCACACCCGGGCTCTCAGGGTTATGTTCATCATAATACCCTTGAACCACATCAAGCAACGCCTCTTCAGTTAACTCAACTCCGTTGAGCTGGGTCTCCAGTTCATTTATCGCCTCTTTTGGTATCACGAAAAAGTCGCCAGTTATCTGAGCATCGATTATGGAGGTACCTTTTACCTCGGCTCTTATCCTGATGAGTTTTCCAGCCTTGTGGTCCGATTCTATGACTTTTACCTCGTGGGCTATTTTCACAGCTCGTCCCGGTTTCTGTTTGGGGGATTCCATGTAGAGCCATTCCCTGCTCACGTGTCGTGGCTTGGTTTCTTCAGCGAATATCTTGTTTTCGGCTTCATTTGGTTTACTGGGCTCCAGTTTGATATCCATCAACCTTTGGAAGACCTCAACATAGACTTCCTTGATACTTGTTGGGCTCGGTGACTCTCCAAGCTCTTTCTTGAAAGAGGAGACCCACTGCTCCATGCTTTTAGCCATCTTGTCCCTGAATTTCTCGTCTGGAACCTTGAGTACACGAGCCATCAATATGTAATTCATCTCCATGATGAAGTTACCAACAAGAATCGTAACGTCCTCATGGACGCCTGCACCGTTGCCACTGAGCTTACGTCCCTCAACCACCACATCATTCAGTGGCTTGAAGGAAGCTTCGACACCAAGCATCCTATAGGACTCAACAGTCACAGCTAGGAGTTTTTCAAACAATTTATCCACGTTACGTGGTAAGGCATGGCTTCCCTTGGCTATGATCTGGTAGAAGACTTGTCCGCTGTCCAGATATGTTGCTCCACCGCCCTGGCTTCGCCTGATGACTGGTAGGCCGGCTTCTTCTATGTACTCTATGTCGATCTCTTTCTCAAGGTTCTGATGGTATCCGATACACGCATATGGGGAATCAGGTTGAACAAGGATCAACGTGTTTGGGCTAACGCCTCTATGAACTGCTTCTGCAACGGCTTCGTAGAACGCCTGAGCCACTAGGGGCTCTGCTCGTCCGAGGTCTAATAGCCTCCAAGTCTCCACGGGGGAAATCAGCCTGTTTTTGCGATTTCTTCCTTTAGCCAAGCCTCAAGGGCTTCCTTATCGCTGCCTTTCATCAGTTCACTGAGTTCAGCGTCAAGGTCACTAGGTGTAACTAAGGCGACCCAACCATCACCATATGGTGCATCATTGATTACGCCGGGGTTATCCCCTAGAGCCGGGTTGATCTCAACAACCTCGCCCGTAATAGGCATCTTCAGGCTTCCAACCCATTTCCCTGACTCGACGCTGCCAAGTGTTTTTCCAGCTTTAACTGATTTACCCGCGGGGCGTGTCTTGATTGATACAAGTTTTCCAGCTGCGTCCGCTGCCCACGCATTATATCCTACTCTTGCCTTGTCTCCCTCGATCTTTACCCACATGTGATCTTTGTGGAAATATAGATCGTCTGGGAAATCATGTCCTTCTAGCTTAACCATAACTATCCCTATGCTTTACTGCGTAAGATTATTTATTGTTGTCCCATCTGGGTGAAACATTTTTAATAGACCTCACAATAAGGTGTAGAAGCTAGTGGGTCTGTAGCTCAGCAAGGTCAGAGCGGTGGCCTCTTAAGCCATTGGCCGAGGGTTCGAATCCCTCCAGACCCGCCACTAAATCATCTTCTCCAAGGTCTAGGTATCAAGTAGGGTGTCTTTTGTTTGTATTCTCTGTAAGGTTCTCCGAATCTGGTTTCTAGTGCTGGTTCTTCATATGTTTTGAGCCAGATGGTCCAGATGGCTATGAACCCAGTTGGGATTATGACCGCGATTGAAACGGAGTGTAACTCTAAGCCCATCGCTATGAGGCATAGGAGGTATCCGAAGAGCATTGGGTTCCTTGTTTGAGCGTAGATTCCTGTTGTTATGAGTTCCGTTGTTTGGTCATCTGGGAATATGTCTCCGAGGGGTATGCCTTTGCCTTTTGCTAATAATATTCTGATGGATTCGATGACATAGTATCCTCCAACGAGTAGCAAGATTATTGATATGAGCCTCGTAGCAGCGCCTAAATCAAGTGTTGATAGTCCTAGCAATACATCGAGGGTTCTCCCAAAGAATATTGAGAAGACTGGTACGAGTAGGAAGAATATGATGCTTGAAGGTATTATCAGTAATATCTTCCTGATTGACGCCATACCCTGTTTCTGAAGCCGTGGGGTAAGTAGCTTTCTTTAATTCAGCGTACTATGTTTTAGGTAACTTGGCTTATGCCATAACATAGGTGCCCTATGGTGGTTAAAATGGAAGACGATGTGGTTTGGGTTGACTTTGATTTCATGGAGCGGTTCATGATCGATGTATTCATTGAGCTAGGTGTCCCACGAGAGGACGCCGAGATATGCGCAGATGTTTTGATAACCAGCGATAAACGGGGGATCGATAGCCACGGAGTCAACAGGCTCAAACCCATGTACTATGACAGGATCAAGGCGGGAATCCAGTTCCCAGACGCGAAATACGAGATAGTACGCGAGACATCAACCACTGCAGTCATTGATGGGCACAGGGGGATGGGGCACGCTACAGCAAAACACGCCATGGAGTTAGCTATCAAGAAGGCGAAGGAACATGGGCTCGGCATGACTGTTGTACGAAACAGCACCCACTATGGGATAGCTGGATACTATGTCTTGATGGCGACTGAGGCGGGAATGATTGGCATCTCTGGTACAAATGCGCGTCCATCCGTGGCTCCAACCTATGGCGTTGAACCCATGCTTGGTACCAACCCGTTAACCTTTGGTATGCCCACCGACGAGGATTTCCCATTCGTAATAGACCCGGCTACAAGCATCATACAAAGGGGCAAAGTCGAAGTCTACGCTAGGAGTGGCGAGAGGCTTCCCCCGGGTCTCGTGATAGACTCTCAGGGACGATCAATGACAGACCCAAACGCGGTGCTCAAAAAGCTGTTGGAGAAAGAAGCCTCACTGCTCCCCCTTGGAGGTAAAGCAGAGGCGGGGGGCTACAAAGGCTAT
>JAOZIG010000361.1 GCA_026014515.1 Candidatus Bathyarchaeota archaeon
TAGAAGTAAAACCAGTTACACCAGAGGCAAAAACCCCTTGTGAAGCAATCATTTGCGATAACAATAACGCCAAAAAGAGAATACTGGAGGCTTTTCTCTTGTTCATGTGTGTCTTCATTTGGTGGCACTGTTATTTGGATTTCTTTCGTCTGTTTGTAATCGAGATGATGAGTACCGTTGAGACAGGTATCAGTATGCAACCTACTAGTATGGCTACGTTCATTCTTGGAGTATACTATATGGTTTAGATTTATTAGTTCTTCAAAGCAAATGGTGAAACTCCATCACGTATTATTGCTAAAGTCCTTTGATGTTCCTACTTTTATCCCATACAAGCAGCGGAGAAAATATTTCTAATATAAATGGGGCATTGGGAAAGAGCTTGGTCTACAATGGTCAGAGCCAGCCCCAGCTGTACTTGATTATGAGGAAATATAACGTCACCTCGTATATCTTCAACACATTATAGTAGACCCATGTATGCACTCCCTGTGTCAGGTAATATGCGTAAGTCATGAGAATCAGTAGCATCAAGACCCCGCAGATGATAAGATTCAACCATCTTACTGCTGGGTGCCCCAATGTCAATGATAGGATCGCCATAAAGGCAGGCATCATCATGATAAAGGCGTTACCGGTTAAAACGTTCTGTGTGATTTTTATCCCATCTATCTCCCCGTCTATTAATCCTTGAATATACCCTGGTTTGAATAAGCCAAGAATGGCTCCGGTTACAAGGCAAAACCCCACAGCCACCCATAATGCGGCTAGAATGATCCTTATATTATCCAAAGTTAAACCACTTTTACCTTATTTGCACGCAAGACTCGTTCGAGGTCTTTACGCGTGATATCGATTCTTATTTTTCCAGAGTCTCCGATTACCTCAAGGAGAATATCCTCCACCAACACGAGATCGGTTATTCGTCCAAGGTTTCCTTCTACTATTAGCTTGTCTCCGCTGCCGTCAGGTAGAGCCACACGTTTGATCTGGTTTCTGGTATTAAGCTCTAAGCTGAATGATGTCTTTGTTTTTCTCGTTTCATCCATATCGGTTACATCTCAAGCCAAAATGGCTATTCAAGTCATCATAAATGGTTCTAGGGAGGAGTCTGAAATCTTTGTTATTAATACTAAATGTTTTGTAGTAAAAACTGCACATGGTCTGTATGAACAGCCTCTGTGATCTTCTCTTCGAGTTTTCAAGCACCGAGCGGATGAAGATTATGAACTGCCTAATGCAAGATGACCTCAAGCTTTCTCAGATATCAAAGACTTTGGATATGACTGTCTCCGAGGCATCAAGACACCTACAGAGGCTCACAGACCTAGAGCTCATAAACAAGAATGTTGACGGCGCATATACTCCAACAGCGTTTGGGAAACTCGCTGTTCACCTTCTCAAGGGCTTGGATTTCGCGTCCATTAATCGTCAATACTTTCTTGAACATGATGTTCTGGGGCTCCCGGAGCATATTGTTGATCGCGTTGGGGCTTTATCCAATACCGTTTTGAACACTGATACTGTCAGGGTTCTGGCTCACGTCAATGAGATGTTCAAGGAGGCTGAGGAGTATATCTGGGTCATGTCATATGCCCATTCACTGCCCAGCACAATACCCATCGTTGAAGAACGACTCCAAAACGGAGTAGAGCTAAGAAGAATCTTCCCCGAAGCCATAATTCCTACTCAGGGGGAAGCAGAGACTATATCGGGTCCATGTAGAACCCTCCCATTTGTTGATGTCCGTATTATGATGACTGAGAAAGAGGCAATGTGCAGTCCACGGTCCATTGATGGGAAAACTGATTACACATCCTTTGTGGGAAAAGACCCACGATTCCATACATGGTGCAGAGACCTGTATCTATATTACTGGGAGAAAGCCAGTGAAACCTTTGTCTAAGGTTTGTTATCCTTAGTTTATTTTATTCATCGTTACAGAATTTTCGGCATTGATATGAAGCAATAGTAATACCCTGTCTCGGGCTGCTTTGGTCTCGAAAAGAAATGAGTGAAAGACATTCACAAAACCAAACACCCAACTCAAAAACCAGTACACGGATACTGTTCTCCGCGTTATGGATTAGCCACTTCCTGTTATGGAGCTTCGGAGACATGCTGACTCTTCTCCAAGAGACAGGCGAGCCGATAACAGAGACCATTATCATGGTCATTGCGCCAAGCCTAGCTATCATCCAGACCATAATGATCGTATATTCGCTGAGGGGAGCACCAAGAGGTGTCCGGTGGTCCAACATCCTTGTACCTTTAGTGTATTTATTGTTCAACATCCAGTATCTGGCTGAGAGTAGTGCAATCTGGAACATTATTTTGGGGTTCGCCTACATCATATGCAACATTATGATTATCTGGAACGCGTGGAAGTGGCGCAGCCCAGACACCATAGGTGACGATGATCTATGATCAACGCCTGTTACTCCAGCTTAAGGAGAAACCACCATGTCTAATCAAAAAGCCTCTCTTTCAACAAGGAGAACCGCCCAAATCGTGGGGCTGCTCTTCATGTTAGCCACAGCAACTTTGTTTGTTGGACAGGCTTTCTATGGGCAAATCCTTGGCTCTTCAGATTATCTGGAGATCGTGTATCCCAGTAGGTTAACCGTAATGACTGGTGTATTAGTTGAGTTCGCTGGGTTTCTCGGGTTAATGTTCATACCGATACTGCTCTATCCTTTCCTGAAGGTTTACAACCAAGTCATTGCCTGGGGCTATGTAGGCATCAGATTAATGGAGGTTGTCCTATTGACTTTCGCCCAAATATTCAAGCTCTCCATAATCGGGTTGAGTAAAAACTACCTAGAGAGCAACGGGGATGCATCTGTTTTCCAGAGCATGGGTAATATGATACACTCGATTTTGATGTGGGTGGACTCCGGGGGATTACTATACATCATGGTGTTCGTTTTCGGGGCAGTGATATTCTATATTGCTTTGTTTAAAACCCGGCTGGTGCCTACCTGGATCTCAGTTTTTGGGTTAGTAAGCGCGTTGCTGCTCTTATCTGGGTCGGTATTGTTCTATTATGATTGTGTGGCGGCGGAGACTGCTGTTTTGTTTATGCTTCCCCTTGCTCTTCAGGAACAGGTTATGGCTGTTTGGATGATTTTTAAAGGATTCAACTTATCCATGCTTATATCTGATTCAGCTTCAAGCGTCCCGGATGCTGAATAACCCTATCCTGTCCGCCTTTTCCCTTGTTGTTACCTTTGTGTTATTATGGGGGGGGGAAACATGTTTTGTTCGGGATCATGGAGCTTTGTTATAGATCCATACTCCGTAACCACCATATAGATTACAAATAAAGTTTCACCGTTCACTAACTGGTGAAGCAAATGGATAAGCGACTTGAGACACTCGAAAAATGGGGTAAGGCTCACAAGGCAAAAGACATGCATCAACTAGAGGGACTCTACGCTGAGGGCTCTGTTTATGAGTTCAAAGGCATGGGCGCCGCTTCCACTATTCTTGACGCAAGGGCTGTTTCTGGGTATAACGCTGCGGTTGGCTCTGACTGGACCATCAAGGCTACTAGGCTGGAGAATGAGCATGTGCACGCTGCATTAACCGAGCAGAATGAATGGCTACAGGCGGCGGGGCTGCATGAGGCTCACTATGAGGGTGATTTCCACATCAAGGATGGGCGGATAGAGGCGGTTCACCTCAAACCAACACAGGAGACACTGAAGGCACAGGCAAAGGCGTTAGCTGAGTTCAGCGATTGGGTTGCGCGGGAGCACCCTGAGCAGTACTCAGAGGTCTTGGCTGATGGTAGGCTTCTCTACAAGGAGAGTGCTGGGAAGGCTCTCGTTGAGTTGATGCATCAGTGGAGACAAACTAGATAACCCCATACGCGTTTCCCTTTTTTTCATTATCTATAGGGTCATCAAGGGTTAGTATTTCTAGTTGACTCAAAATACGCTGTCTTGGATGATATCTATGTGGTGACCAGTATTGGTTGCTCAGATTCAAAAAGGGTTATGTCATCTGCTTTGTGGTTATAGATGTCTTTGTAGTACTGTTTTTTTATCTCACAGTTGGTGCAGTCAAATTCCCGGGTGCCGTCAGTGAACTCATAGACGCATTTTAGGGTTGACTGTTCCATGATCTAACCTAATCTGTTGATTTTATCATGGTATGTATGTCTCAACAAGAAATACACAACTATCTTTTTTTTAAAAAAAGGAAAAGGAGGGTTGATAGATGGTTTCTATCTTAGTTTGGGCAGACGCCGTTGTAGCCGCTACCGCTGCCGCCACGGTTTCCGCTTCCGCGTCCACCGTACTGGCCACCGCTACCTGAACCATCGCGTAGCTGCTGTCCATGAGGACCCTGTGAGCCGCTGTATGGTCCGCCCCATAGAGGTGCATCAATGCCCCATTCTTGGAGCATGGTTGCCTTCATCTCTCTGATGGCTTCCTGTGTCTCGCCAGCCTCAAGCATCTCCTGTGTCATGGTTGCTAGCTGGGTGCTTTGCTCTTCTGTGAGTTGTGACCAGAATCCTCTGCCGTTTACTAGACCGAGGACGCCGGTTCCATCGCATAGGATGGTGTCATCTGAGGCGACTGTGTCGTCTTGTGCTAGGGCGAATCCGATTCCGCCCATGATTACCGCGATTGCCGCGAGTAGGCCGATTAGTGTTTTGTTTTTGTTCATTTGTTTCACAGACTCACCATCCTCAAAGTGCTTATAATGGATTTTCCAAGTTCAGTCCAGAGTTATTCCCAAATCTCCCCAGAATCTTGTGTGGGGTGGGTGTGTTTGTATCCCTCTTTGTGTGGGTTTTTGGGTGAAAATAGATTAAAAACAGTTGACTGGGTTGCCCTAACTGAACACGATGACATTGTTTGACATTATCAGGCGTTTGTTGACTGTGCGGAAGGTCTCTGCTAGGGGTTCTACTAGGCGGGTTTCGTTTAGTGAGGAGGTGCCCAGTGACAGGTTTGTCTTGATTGTTGGTTTGATGGTCTTGTTTTTTGTTGGGTTGGTTGGTTTGGAGGTGGTGCATATGGTTTGGATGGGGGCTTGGAATGATGTCATCTTCAACGGGATCATGCTTGTGGTGGGCACTATTGTTGGTGCTATCTGGGGGAGGACAGCGGAATGAGGGCTCGACGGGTACGTCGGTATGATACGGAGAGGGGGTGCTATGTGTATGATATTGGTTTCAGTAGTGAGGCTGAGCAGACTGATCGTACCATGAAGGTGGGAGAAGCGTTTGGGCTCGGATTAGATGAGCATCAGCATAGCCTCTATGATGATTTTGAGTTGAAGCTGACCCCGGGTGATGTGGTGTATATTACGGGTGACAGTGGCTCGGGTAAGTCCGTGTTGTTGGAGGCTATCAGGGTTGATCTCGGTGATGAGGCTGTTGTGATGGGTGATCTGCCTGATCCACCGGATGTGCCGCTGGTTGATGCGGTGGGTGGAGACTTCAGTGAAGCCCTTGAGCTGTTGAGCCGAGTGGGTTTGAATGACGCTTACTTGTTCCTAAGAAAGTTTAGTGAGTTGAGTGCTGGGCAGCGGTACAGGTTTAGGTTGGCTCAGATGATCTGTAGCGGTAAGGAGTATTGGCTGTGTGATGAGTTCTGTAGCTTGCTGGATCGTACTACTGCGCGTATCGTGGCGTATAGTATGCAGAAGCACGCCAGACGGGTTGGGGCTTCGCTTATTGTGGCGACGAGTCACACTGACTTGCTCAGGGATTTGAACCCAGATACCCGTATCGTGAAGGGTTGGGGTGACGAGGTGATGATACGTTATGATCACCCTATAGCGCGTCAATGCAGCCTCATCGATGAGATCACCATATCTGAGGGAGACAGGAGCGACTATGACCGGCTCAAGTATCTGCACTACAGGGGTGGAGTCTTACAGTTCATACAGCGCTTCTACAAGATGATGCATGGTGAAACCCTTGTGGGTATCATCGCGTACAAGTATCCGTTGGTACGGACTCAAGGGCGGATAGAGGCTGTGGGTGACTGGCCTAGTATTGATGAGTTGAACCGTGACTGGTCATTGATCTCAAGGGTGATTATTCATCCTAAATATCGTGGCATCGGGTTGGGTTCAGGGTTAATCAGTGAGACTCTGGAGCTTCAGCCATGTAA
>JAOZIG010000285.1 GCA_026014515.1 Candidatus Bathyarchaeota archaeon
AGCATCAAAGGCAGTGAGATTCTATGAGTTGTCGGTTGATACCTGCTTCAATGACTCTATTGATGGCTTGGGAGAGATCATTGATTTCGCAGATGAGAACACACTCCTCGATGATATACTGGAGAAGATTTCAGCGAATGGAAAAATGGACCCCCACACGGTCATATTATTCCATTCGATACTGGAAAACATACAGAGGATCAGCACCTATGCTGCGGACATAGCGGAAATAGTGATAGACAGACACTACACCCCATAGGTGTATAGTGGCTCTATCTTACCATTCTTTTTAGGTTCCTGCTGCTTACCGATTTCTTGAAGGCTTTCTTCTTCTGCAAATCTTTGTACTCTTGGTATGTGATAGTAGCGTTGGGGTAAAGCTCCTTGTATCTTTTGAAGGTTAGCCTGATGTCTGTCTCATGCTGGTCATACGAGTGCACAGGGTATTTTACGCCCTTCATAAAGGCTAGGAGCCCTACTATCGATGCCATTAGGAGGAAGATGATGAATGCCCAGTTCATATCGTCGTTCGCTCATCCGCATCTTTCTTCATGATAGGCACAATGTTTGGGCTATCCAATCCGAGGACATTCAAAACATCGCTGTTCGCCGGAACCACGATCTTCGTAGAGTCCTTAAATGTCTCCTGAATTACATCCAGCCTCTTGTTGATCTGGGCGTTCTCCTTGAAGTACATATTAGCCGACTCGGATACCATCCTGATAGCGTTAGCCTGTGCCTGAGCAACAAGCTCGATACCCCTAGCCTCACCTTCTGCCCTGAGTATGGAAGCCTCCTTGTCCTGATTAGCTGCCTCCTTGCGTCCAGTAGCTAGTAGCCTCTGTTGGCGTCGTTCTTGTTCTGCGGTTTTCTGCTTATGCATCGCGGTCTGGATGTCCATTGGTGGGTCGATCCGTTGTACCTCGATACGGTTTACTTTGGTTCCCCACTTGTCTGTGGCTTCATCAAGTACTTCACGGAGATCGATGTTGATCTTTTCTCTGCTAGTTAGACAGGTATCTAGGTTCATCTCGCCTACAACGTTACGTAGGGTTGTCTGGGCTAGCTTCACGATGGCTAGCTCGAAGTCCTCGACTTCGTATATTGCTCGTACGGGGTCCATTATCTGGTAGTAGACGACGGCGTCTACGTTTACTACTACGTTGTCCTCTGTGATGATCTCCTGTGGCGGTACATCTATGACTTGTTCACGCATATTGATGCGTAGAAGCCTGTCCATGAATGGTACGATGAAGTTTAACCCTGGGTCAACGGTCTGTTTGTATGCGCCGAATCTCTCTACTAGTCCTCTCTCGAATTGACTGACTTGTTTTACGCTGGATGCTCCGATTGATGTTATTATGATTAGTAGACCAAACAAAGCCACTAATATTAGGCTATTTCCCAGTTGCTGCCCTACTATTTCAAACACTTTCCTTTTTCACCTCTTCAATAATTAAACTAACACCTTCCACCCTGAGCACCCGAACCGGAGACCCCTTACTAATCACGGTATCTACTTCTGGTCTGCTGAACCATAGCTCGCCAAGTAGCTTAACCAAGCCACCATCGACTGGTGTTATTTCTGTCTGTGCTACAGTCTGTTTCCCAATAAGAGCGTCAATATTGGTCCTTGTGAGGTTGACGCTTGCCATGTCTGGGTATTCTCGTGTGTTGATGATTTCCTCGATCTGTACCTCGCTGTTTTTGATGAGGTTTAATCGGCGTATCAGCTCCCCGAGGTTATCTGTTTTGATTTTTAGTTCGAATCTGGTGTCTTCTCTTTGAAGGCTGTAACTGGTGTCGTATTTTTCCGAGTATTTCTCTAGCACTTGATAGAGTTTGAGGTCGTCGGCTATTATGCTAAGAGTGACCATCATGTTAGTCTACAAGTAAACTAGTTTATCTGCCAGTATTTATGGATATCTACGCTTATCTATTGGTATCGTCTGGGATTTATGGGTAAAAACAGGGAAAAAAGCTAGTTACGCTCTACCTTTTCACCGAGATCAAGGAAATCCTTCTCACGCTTGAAATAAGCCTCCAATGCATCAGGAAGGTCTTCCAGTTTCAAGCTAACCTGCTCCCATGAATCACGGTCCCTGATGGTGAGTATGTTCTCATCCTTTGTGCTGTAATCAACAGCCACAGCCAATGGGACACCAATCTCATCAACACGCGCATAACGTCTACCGATGCTTCCACCAGTATCGTAGACTACCCAGAAACCCTTCTTCAATAGGAGGTCTCTGACTTCCTCTGCTTTCTCCTCGATACCATCCTTGGTTACCAAGGGGAATACTGCTACTTGGTAGGGTGCGAGTTCTCTTGGGAAATGAAATAGGTTGCGTTTGGCTTTCTCGTTGCGCTCGTAGCTATTCTCCATCAAGAGATAGGTCAGCCTATCCAAGCCGTAGCTGGGCTCAACAACGTGAGGCACATAACGGGGTCCATCCTCCCTGAGTACCTCCATGTTCTGTCCTGATGCCTGCATATGGTTGCTCAGGTCAAAGTTGGTTCTGTAGGCGCAGCCTGATACCTCGGTCCAGCCCCATGTATCGAGTTTTACCTCATGGTCGTAGGTCTGGGCGCTGTAGTGGGCTCTTTCATCAGGCAGATGCGCCCTGAAGCGTTGATGTTCCTCTGGGACACCCAATGCCGCCATGAATCCTTGGCTGACGCCCATGAAGTAACCCTGCCACTCTGTGAGTATCAAGCCTTGGTCTACGGCTTCCTTGATGGTGAGTATCTTGGGTTCCTTGATTTCCTGTGCTTCCATCTCCTCGGTGAAGAGCCTGATTACGGAATCCTTGACCTCATCATACCATGGGCAAGCTGGGTTCTCAGGGTCAAAGAATAGCTCTAGCTCCATGATTGTGAACTCCCTGAGCCTTAACATGCCTCTTCTTGGGCTGATCTCGTTACGAGCCACCTTACTGCTCTGTACCAAGGCGAATGGTAGCTTCTCACGGTTGTGAATATAGCCACGCTTATAGTTGAGGAACATGGCTTGGGCTGTCTCTGGTCTGAGGTAGCCTATCTCTCCGCCTGTTGCACCGATCTCGGTCTTGAACATGGTCAAGAATAGCTCAGGCTCGTTTAGCTGTCCGCCACAGCGTGGACACTTAATCTTGTTTTCAACCATCAAGCGTTTGATGGCGTCTCCACCCATGGCTTCAACGTTCTCCATACCAGTCTTGTCCTCAACCAAGTGGTCTGCCCTGAAACTGTTACCGCATTGACTACACTCAGCACTGTATTCCTTGAAGTTTTCAAGGTGCCCTGATGCCTCAAAGACCCTTTCCGGATTAATGACAGGTGCCTCTAGTTCAAGAAAACCCTGCCGTCTGACGAAGTGTTCTTTCCAGAGATTCTCCACGTTGCGTTTGAGCTTGGTTCCGAGGTCTCCATATGTCGTGAAACCACTCATACCGCCATATATCTCGAAGCTGGGCCAGAAGAAGCCCCTGCGTTTTGCTATCTCTGAAATTGTGTCGTATTTGGTCTTTGGAGCCATGGTTATCAGAACCATGGATATGATTAGAAGTTATAAAAAGTTGGGGATTTTACTCGACAACAGGCCTGAACTTGTACCCGTATTGGAGTATTCCGTCCTTGCCATCTTCCTTGACTTTACGGAAGACAGCTTCCACCTTCAAACCAGCGGTTACAGCTTCTGGCGCTACATCTACCACTTGGCTGATGAGTTTGCAGCCGTCCTCAAGCTCGATCAACGCCACCACATAGGGTACGTATTTCTCAAAGCCGATGGGTGCGCTGGTGATGGTGGTCCATGTGACTACCTCGCCTCGCTCTGCTAGCTTGTATTGTTTGAACTCGGTTGATCCACATTTGCAGACTGGTCTGGCTGGGAAGTATTTTGCTTCACACTGGGTGCATTCCTCGCCTTGTAGCCTGTATCGTGGTACCTCGTTTCTCCAGTATCTTGGGACACTCATTTCTCGGCCCTCCGTAGCACGTTCACGGCACAAATCGATGCCATGCCGCCCATGTTCTCGGCTACACCAATCTTTGCATCAGGAACCTGATGATCACCAGCCTTACCCTGAAGCTGCCATGCGATCTCGGCTAACTGATAGATGCCTGTGGCTCCAATGGGGTTACCCCTTGCCTTCAAGCCTCCAAAGGTGTTCACGGGAATCTTACCATCCTTGTCAACATCCTCTGAATTAACGAGCTTCGCTCCCTTACCGGGCTTGGCTAAGCCTAGTCCCTCGATTCCAAGGACCCCGTTGATGCTGAAATCGTCCTGTACCTCAGCTAAATCAACTTCTGTTGGCTTGATCTTCGCCATCTTGTAAGCCTTCTCGGCTGCTGTTTTGATTGCCTTCATCTCCAGTGGGTCTGGACGAGCCGCGATACTGGTAAAGTCGGTGCTTACCGCTGTACCAGCCACCTCGACACCCTCACCGTCCGCTGGGACGAGAATCAATGCTGCTGCTCCGTCACCGATGCCCGAGCACTCCATCATGTGGATTGGGTCTGCCTCCATTGGGCTTGATATAGCTCTTTCAAGGCTCATCCTGAAGGGGTACTGGGCGTGTTTGCATCCTACTGCGTGTTCATGGCTCTTGACAGCCATCATGCACACCTCTTCGGGTGTCGCGTATAGGTCCATGTAGAGCCTGTGGATCATGGCTGCGATTCCAGCCTTGGTGACACCAGTATAAGCCGTGTACTCCTGTTCCTCAGCCATAGCCAAACCAGTGGTAACAACCTCGGGAAGAATATCAGATAGTTTCTCGACTCCAGTAACCATAACAGCGTCACTATAGCCACTAGCGACTGCCTGTACTGCTTCGTGGAATGCTACTCCTCCGCTGGCGCTGCCTGCCTCGATTCTGGTGGCGGGTAAACCGGGTTTTCCTAGACTATCAGCCATTATCGCTGCGAGGTTAAGCTGATCCTGCATCAGGGATGCCCCCATATTGCTCACATAGATCTTATCCACTGCATCGACACCAGCATCCTTCATTGCTTTCAGCGATGCCTCAGCGAATAAGCTCTGTATGGGTTTTTCCCAGTATTCGTTGACCTTAGTGAGCCCTACGCCTGCTATCTTGACTTTTCTCATTTGATAATCTGCCCCCTGTGCTTGAGGTATGTGGCGTAATCCACATACTCTTTACGCTCGATAAACGTCTCCATCTTCGGGCCCTCACGCTTCTCCTTGATGGCGTCCTGAACAGTGAAGATGAAGGCGTCGCTACCGCTACCAGAGCCATAGCTAACAGCGAATATCTTGTCATCAGGCTCAGCCACGTCCAAGGTTGCTGCTAGTCCTACTGGTGTACTTCCCGCGTAGGTGTTCCCGATGCGTGGTGAGACCAACCCGGGTTCAATCTGATCCATGCTGAATCCCATCATCTTAGCGACATTAATCGGGAACTTGGCGTTTGGCTGGTGGAATACCGCCCATTTGAAGTCTTCAGGCTTGTAGCCTGTTTCTTCTAGTAGTGCTTTGCCTGCGCCTGTGATGTGTTTGAAGTATGCTGGTGTGCCTGTGAATCTGTTTCCGTGGCGTGGATACATCTCTTTGGAGCGTCTCCAAAAGTCTGGGGTATCAGTGACAAAGCTATATGATGCCTCAAGATATGCGATGGTCTCAGCGCTTCGTTCACCAAAGATGTATGCTGCTCCTCCACAAGCCGCTGTGTACTCCAATGCGTCTTGGGGTCTTCCCTGTGCTGTATCTGCTCCAATCGCCATGGCGTACTTGTGCATACCACTGCCAACCAAGCCAATGCATGTCTGCATCGCCTCTGTACCAGCCTTGCACGCGAACTCGTAGTCAGCCGTTGAGACGCTTGGGGTAGCGCCTATTACCTCGGCTACTATGGTTCCGCTTGGCTTGACGGCGTATGGCTTGCTCTCTGTGCCCACGTATACCGCGCCTATCTCGCTTGGATCGATCTTTGCTCGTTTTACCGCTTGTTTCGCCGCCTCAACACTAATAGTGATAGTGTCCTCGTCTAAGGCGACAACGCTTTTCTCCTCAACAGGTGCCCCGAATCCTCCCCAGACCCGGTTTATCTCTGAGGCTTTTAGCCGGTACATAGGCACGTATGCGCCGTAGCCTATGATCCCGACTTGTCTTCCAGTT
>JAOZIG010000134.1 GCA_026014515.1 Candidatus Bathyarchaeota archaeon
GTCCTTCTTCTATGGCGTACTCGTCGAATGGGTTGATGACGGCTGCTACGCCTTCTCGTTTGAGTCTTCCTGTCTCCTCGTCAAAGTCTACCTCTGTGGTCTCTGGGACCTGTTTGATGCAGACAACGATGTTATACCCTTCACTCATATCATTCACAGCTTATTTTTACTAACATGGATTTACGCTGCTATAAAAAGGGTGTATTCTGTCGAATGGCGGTTCAACACTTGTCGATGGTATTGTCTGGATATTTTAGGTTTAATTTCGGTTCTTGTTTTGATATTTGTTCCAGTCATTGATGTAATATTGATCTATGAAATCTGCTATCTCGTGTCTTTTTTTGGGGTTTAGATAGATAGATCGTCCATTGTTTTTGATGCCTACAATTCCTTCTGAGGTTAGTTGGCTTATTGTCTTGGTGACTCGTTTTCCGTTTTTCTTTAACTGGCTGTTGACCCAGTTTCTTATTCTGTCGATGTTCTCGTGTCCTGTTCCCCATGCTCCAGCGTTTACAAGTCTGTTGAGGATGTCTGCCATGATTTGTTAATCAGACATGTCACGCTTAACCATAAAGTTCACTTACTAAACCTATTAAGGTAAATCCATATATACTTTAAATTTGTTGAAAAAGATGGTGACCAAGATGGAGGATAACACTTCCCCGTATCGTGAAGACCGAAATTCCATATTTTTGAAGACATTTGGCAAGTCCCCCCAGACAAGGATAATTGACCTGTTCCTCGATAACCCGTTCTTTGAGTTTACCCGACTGGAGATGATTGAGGCTCTGGGGATGGCAAAAGTCACCATGTATAACACGATTCCCTTGATTGTTCAGAGTGGGATAATCACTCCATCAAGAAAAATTGGTAGGTCCCAGCTTTACAGGCTAAATGGTGACTCCCCGATAGTAAAGAACCTACGTAACATCATCAAGGAAGCCTCGTTTGAAGTAGCTGAGTTAGAGATACTTGACTCAGAAATCGAGGATAGTACATCAAACATATCCAAAGAAAAGACATCAGTCGTTACTCAAGACGAGTAGACAAAGTTTTCTAGCATAATGAACCATTCACTTGCATGGTGCTCCCCGTTGAAGATTTATTGAATGATGCTGGCGTGGAGTACAGGATTATCGAGCTAGAGGCTCGCGCCATCAGCGTTGATGATGTTATCGAATACAGTAAGGAGCCCATCAACCCAGATGAGATATGTAAAACTATTCTGGTCAAGCAGAAGAAGCAATTTTATGCATTGTTTCTCCGTGGGGCGGACCAGATTGATTTCAAGAAGCTGAAAGCGGTAATCGGTAAGTCCAGTATCGCGTCTAGGGATGAGGTTAGGGAGATTTCTGGTGTTGATGCTGGTGCTGTTTGTCCCTTGTTGCTTGATGTTCCTGTGATTGTTGATGAGCGGGTGCTTGGTTTGGAGAGGCTTAATTTTGGTTCTGGTAATCATCTGTATGGTGTGGAGATCAGCTCAGGTGATTTGAGCCGTGTTTTGGGGTATCGTGTGGCGGATTTCGCCTCTGAAATTCAATAAATTTATACATTACGTCATATTTATGACATACCGATAAGAAAATAAACCTACAACACACAGCATACAGAGAAAAGACCACCGAGGACCACAAAGTGACACCCAAGAAACCAAGCAAAAAAGAACTGGAAAAACGCGTCGAAGAACTAGAGAAAGAACTGCAAACCACAGCAGAACAAGGCGCAAAATATCTGAGCCAACTCAAATACACACGGGCAGACCTAGAAAACGTACAGAAACAAAACCAGAAAAGACTCACAGAGGTGATTGAACGCGCCAACGGTGTGCTACTGGAGAAACTGTTGCCACTGATGGACGAGCTTGAGATATTAAGCACACGAGACGCCGAGAAACAGAAGCTGGTAGAGGGAGTCAATATGGTCCATAACAAGCTACTGAAGCTAGCCGAGTCAGAAGGCGTAACCCAGATCGATGCAATGGGAGAAAAATTCGACCCATTCAAACATGAAGCCATTATGGAGGTCGAGACCCTTGACGTGCCAGATGGGTGCGTCGCTGAAGAGATAAGACGTGGCTACGTGTTCAAGGATAAGGTGCTCAGGGCGAGCGTGGTGAAGGTGGCGAGAGCCCCTGATGTTGTAGAGATTAAGATTGAGGACGATCAAGATGAGTGAAACTAAACGAGAGAAAATCATAGGCATTGACCTAGGAACCACAAATAGCGCAGCGGCTGTACTGATGGGCGGTAAACCCAGTGTAATCCCCAGCGCAGAGGGACCCACGATGGCGGGCAAGATGTTCCCCAGTGTAGTAGCCTTCACCAAGGAAGGACAACTACTGGTGGGTGAGGCAGCACGCAGACAAGCAGTCACCAACCCAGAGGGAACCATCCGTGAGGCGAAACGCCACATGGGCACAGACCGCAAGATCACCCTACAGGGCAAAGACTATACCCCACAGCAGATCAGCGCATTCATACTACAGAAGATACTACGAGACACCGAGACCTATCTGGGTGAGAAGGTAACCAAGGCGGTAATCACTGTGCCAGCCCACTTTAACGACAACCAGCGTCAGGCAACCATTGACGCAGGCGAGATCGCGGGACTCAGTGTTACACGTATCGTGAACGAGCCAACCGCAGCAGCCCTAGCTTATGGCTTGGACAAGGCTGATCAGGACATGAAGATATTGGTCTTCAGCTTTGGTGGCGGAACCAACGATACCACTATCATGGACTTTGGTAGCGGAGTTTTCGAGGTACTATCCACAAGCGGAGACACCCAGACAGGTGGAGCCGACGTTGATAAGGCGATAATGGATTATCTTGTCGCTGAGTTCAGGGCTGAGACAGGCATCGACCTATCCACGGATATGAAGGCGATGGCGAGGCTCAAGGAGGGAGCGGAGAAAGCAAAGATAGAGCTAAGCAACTTGCTAACCACAGACATTGATCTACCATATATCGCCATGAACGCTGATGGTCCACAGAACCTCCACATCACCATGACCCGCGCCAAGCTTGAGCAGATCGCGGCACCCATCGTTGAACGAATCAAGGAACCCATCAGAAGAACCATCTCAGACGCAGGACTCACAGCAGACAAGATCGATAAACTCATCCTATTCGGTGGAATGACCAAGATGCCACTGGTCCAGAAGACCGTTGAGGGTCTTGTGGGTAAGACCATGGAGCGTGGAATCGATCCCATGGAGTGTGTCGCCATAGGCGCAAGCATCCAAGGCGCTGTATTGGCGGGTGAGATCGATGATATTGTACTGCTTGACGTTACTCCATTGAGTCTCGGCGTCGAGACCCTAGGCAGCGTCATGACAAAGATCATCGACAGAAACACGACTATCCCGACGAAGCAGACCAAGATATTCAGCACGGCAGCCGATATGCAGACAGCGGTAACCATCCATGTACTTCAGGGTGAAAGAGCCATGGCAAACGATAACATCAGCCTAGGGAGCTTCAACCTAGAAGGCATCCCACCATCCCCAAGAGGCGTACCCCAGATCGAGGTAACATTTGACATAAACGCTGATGGCGTATTGAATGTCTCGGCAAAGGACTTGGGCACTGGTAAGGAGATGAGTATCAAGATACAGGCATCCACCAAGCTCAGCGACTCTGATAAGGACCGTATGGTCAGGGAAGCCGAGCAATACGCTGAGGCGGATAAGCAGCTGAAGGAAGAGATCGAGACCAGAAACCAAGCTGACACGTTGGCTTATAGCACTGAGAAGATGCTTGGTGAGTACGGTGACAAGATTCCAGCTGATATCAAAGGCAGCATTCAGACAAGCCTAGAGGCATTGAAGACAGCCATCAAGGATGGAAGCATAGCGGACATCAAACAGAAGATGGAAGACCTTCAACAAGTCTCACAGCAAGCAGGAGAAGCCATCTACAAGGCAAGCGCGGAAGCCCAGCAGGCGGCAGCGGGAGCCCAGACTCCTCCACCGGGACCTGAGTCACAGCAGCAGGAGCCGGGTAAGAAGACTGTTGACGCTGATTACCGTGTCGTTGATGACGACGAGCCTAAGCAGTAGGCTTATTCTATTTTTTCGTTCTCTTGTTTTGTTCCTTAACCCTTTTTCAACCCTACCCTGTTTTCTGGGTTAGATATGGTGTACCTCAAGAAGAAAGACTACAAGAAGGAGAAGATGGTGCTCATCACAGGCACTGTTTTGATCTTTATCACAGCTCTCTTAGGCACCCAGATGATGGTCCACGGCAGGGTCTACATCGAGAAAGTTGCGTATCTTGAGAAGAAAGGCTATGTGATGAATAATACCGTTGCTTGGAGTGATTACGAGGAATGGGTTGAAAGCTTCAACCAAGAAGAGTTCAAGGGCAAGATGAATACCGACTGCAGGGAGGTCATGGAGTGGCTTGAGTTCTATACCTTGCTACGTGAATCGGAGAAGGCGCCTATCTTTGATGACAGCTTCTATGGAACCATATATCACTGTGAAGATAGTTGCTGCATCTGGTTTATGACTATAAACAGTCGCTTAGCGGACGGCAAAGGACGTATTCAGACATACGTGATATTCCCCGAGTAGCTATAACCAGCTACTTCTATCGTTATCTTCTATTACCTCATCCAGTAGATCCCTGAACTCTATGAGTTGCTCCATGGAAACATCGACACTGAAGGTGTCTTGTTGTTCTTTTCTGAATTTGTCTACGGTCATTTGGAGTACCATGTTGGTGTCCTCGTCTATGGGTAGGCTGAAGTAGATGCGGTTCACAGTGCATCAGTCACATGGGAGGTTTTTATCCTCTCTTGTTTTGGTAACGTTTATACCCGAGTTTCATTGAGAAAATGCGAAAGAGGCGCAACGGTTGACAGAGAAACGAGACTATTATGAGGTACTTGGAGTCGATAAAGGCGCCTCAGCTGACGAGATCAAGAAAGCCTTCAGAAAACTAGCTTTCCAGTACCATCCAGACCGGAACAAGGAACCTGGAGCCGAGGAGAAGTTCAAAGAGATCAGTGAAGCCTACGCCGTATTGAGTGATGACCAGAAGAAAGCCCAGTACGACAGATTCGGACACGCAGGAATCAGTGGACACTATAGCCAAGAAGATATCTTCAGAGGTGCGGACTTTAGCACGATATTCAGGGACATGGGTTTCGGTGACGATATATTCAGCAGGATATTTGGAAGCATGTTTGGCGGCGGCTTCGGTGGATTCCAGACAGCACGTAGACGCACTGGACCACCACGTGGCAGAGACGTCGAGACAAGTATCGAGATCACTTTAGAACAAGCTGCTTTTGGTGCGGAGGTTGAACTCAGTATCAATCGTAGCGAGAAATGCAGTAGATGTGATGGTAACGGCGCTGAGCCAGGATCAAACGTAGTTACTTGCCCCCAGTGTGGAGGCAGGGGTCAGATTCAGCAACGCACTCAGAGCCTATTCGGTCAGATGATTACTGTGACCACTTGTCCAAGATGCCAAGGCAGAGGACAGGTAGCTGAGAAGAACTGCACCAAGTGTGGAGGTAATGGCTTGGAGAACCGTAGAAGAACGCTGAACATCAATGTACCCGAGGGAATCGAGGATGGCGTCTACATGACTCTCAGGGGTCAAGGTGATGCGGGTCCATATGGGGGACCAAACGGAGACCTCTACGTGGGCGTCAGGGTCAAACAGCATAAGGATCTCATCAGGCGTGGAAGTGACCTCATCTACGAGGCGGAGATTACGTTCCCTCAGGCTGCTCTGGGAGCAGAGATCGATGTACCCATATTGAAGGGCGTTGAGAAGCTCAAGGTACCATCAGGCACTCAAAACGG
This sequence comes from Candidatus Bathyarchaeota archaeon, assembly GCA_026014515.1. Taxonomy (GTDB): domain Archaea; phylum Thermoproteota; class Bathyarchaeia; order TCS64; family TCS64; genus RBG-16-57-9. The sequence goes on from JAOZIG010000134.1 coordinate 5,819, forward strand.
GGATATTCTCAGGCTCAAGGGCAAGGGTATGCCCAGCAGGTTTGGACGCGGAGACCAACTAGTCCATATTTCAGTGACTGTACCGAAAAAGTTGAGTCGTAAACAGCGTCAACTCATTGAGCAGCTTGATGAAGAAATGGGTAAAAAACGAGGTTTGTTCGGTTAGCGTCTATCAATTAATTCTTTGACGCCTGGACCAGTCCCTATCAGGGTTACTGGTAAACCGACTTTTTCCTCTATATCAGCGATAAACGCCTTAGCCTCATCACATAGACTATCATAGTCGCTTGAACCAGCACACTC
>JAOZIG010000499.1 GCA_026014515.1 Candidatus Bathyarchaeota archaeon
GGGTGGCTGCAAGGGCGCCTATTCCGCCGTCTTCTTCACCGATGACGCTTTCTAGGATTACCTTGCCTTTGAGTTTGATTCCCGCGTCTTGTATTGCCTTGATTGCGTAGATGCCGCAGGTTAATCCGCCTTTCATGTCCACTGAGCCTCTTCCCATAATCTTCCCATCAACAGCTGTGCCCCGCCATGGTGGGTTCTCCCAATTGGATTCGTCTCCGGGTGGTACCACATCAATATGCCCGTTTAGAATCAGGGTTTTACCGCCACGATCCTCACCAAGTACACCCACAACGCCAACTGCGTTCTTTCTGACGCCTTCTGAGCTATAATCAGGGTGTTTGGCTAGTTCTTCAAGATCAATATCCCATTTATCAACCTTCATCCCGATGGAAGCTAGTTTTTCTGCGATGTTTTCCTGTGCTTTTTTCTCGTCACCTGTCATGCTGGGTATCGCGATGATCTCGGAGAGATATTCCAGCATATCATCTATGTTGATGGCGTCGAGAACACGTTGCTCAGTCTTGTTCATTACCGAGTCCTCAATATTGGTCGTGTTAGACAGGTTGGACCGCCTTCTGTTTTGAGACTTATCTCTACTCCCTTGTATGTGTGAACTTGGCACCCAACTTCCTCAAGCCTTGATTGAGTTTCGGGTACACAGTCTAGGATCATTATGTTTCGTGGGCCTAGTGCTAGGATGTTTGTACCCATCTTGTTGAACTCCTCTTCTGAGACATCAATCATGTCAACGCCTCTTACTCTGAGTAGTTTCCAGAATGGGACAGGGAATAATGGGCTGTAGATAACAGCTAAGTCATGATCAGCATAGCTAATGAGACTCATGAGGTGTAAGCATGCCTCGGGTCCATAGAAGTAGGGGAGATCAACGGGGATTACTTTGATTCCTATGGGTTCTAGTGCTTCCTTCATCTGGACTAGTCCCGTTTTGTTGGTTCTGAAGCCTTGTCCTAGAGCTAGTGTTTCCTCGTCCAGCCAGAGGGTGTCGCCTCCTTCTACTGTGGCTTCCCCGTGTATCCGGTAGTGGATGGGTATGTCTAGTTCCTTGAGTCTGCGTTCCATGGGTTTCTCTTCGCCTTTTCTGAGGCGTTTACCCATCTGGAAGATTATCGCGCCTTCATCTGTGATTATAGCTGGATCGTATGTGAATATGGAGTCAGCATGTTCAGGCTGATACTCGGGATGATAAAGCACCTCAACTCCCTCATTTCGCATTATCTCGGTGAATGCATCATGTTCTCTTTGTGCCTCTTCTAGGTCTAGTGGCGCCGTGTAGTGCCATTTCTCGTAATCTTTAACGGCGAATCCCTTGTCTGGGCGTTTCACCAGTACCCGTTTGAGGGAGTTTACCATACTCTGACAGCCGTAACTCAATGTGATCAGAGAATATCGGACAAGTTTTGATTTAACAGTATTCAAAGAAAAAGGTTATTTGAGGTACTTGTCGAACCAGTCAAGCATCAATCTGTACCGTCGTTTACGTAGACTCATCCGAGCCACTGACCTGAAGGTGTGGGGTCCCTCCATGAACATGGCGAGCTGAGTCTCCTTACCTAGATACTTGAGGGCGGTGTAGAACTCTATGCTTTGGTCTATCCAGCACCTGTAATCGTTCCAGCTGTGGACAAAGAGAACCGGGGTATCCACCATGTTGGCGTAGGTTATGGGGCTTTTATCCACATAGGTGTCAAGGTTGCTCCATGGGTTTCCCCCTACCTGTTCTGGTGTGAAGTGGAACCCGATGTCGCTTGTGCCGAAGAAGGCTGTCCAGCTGCTGATGCTGTTTTGGCTGATGGCTGTCCGGAACATGTCATTGTGGGTGATAACCCAGTTGGTCATGAAGCCACCATAGCTGAGACCAGTGATACCGAGACGTTTCTTGTCTATCCATGGATAAAGCTCTAGGGCGGTCTTGACGCCTGCAATGAGGTCCGAGTAGTCCCATATTCCCCATTCACCCCTGATGTCACCGAACTCTTGGCTGTAGCCTCCGCTACCTCTGATGTTCACATAGATGACTGCGTAGCCATGTGATGCGTAGAGTTGATGCTCAAACATGAAGCTATCACCGAACTTGCTCTTGGGTCCACCGTGAATATCAAGCACCGCTGGATATGATTCGCCTTCCATCCAGTCTGTTGGTTTTAGTATCCAGCCTTCGACTGTTGCCCCGTCTTTCTGTTTGAAGCTATATTGTTGCGCTGGCTGTAGTTTGATCTCTTCAATGAGTTTCTTGTTGAGATTGGTTAGCTGCCTCTCCCCGGTGTCCAGTACCCAGAGTTCAGGTGTCTTATCGATGTTCACACGCGTATAAGCTACAAATCCATCCTTGACGCTAAACTCTTCAAGGCTATACTGACCCTTCAATACGGGTTTGATGTTACCGTTCTTTGCGTCTATTTTGTGAAGCTCGTGTCGGTCACTGTCTGAGACTGGGAAATAGATGAAATCACCGTCCCAGATGGGTTCACAGCCACCAGCATACATGCTTCTGATGTCATGATAATGGCGTTTACTGGAGCCACGGTCAAGCTTCCCAGTTAGATTCGTTACAGAGCCACCATCATGGGCGATCTTATGGACAGTAACATGGGTGGCGTAGCCTCTGCTTCCATCGCTGCCTGTGAAGGCTATCTCTTCTCCATCTGGGCTCCACTGTAGGCTCTGGATCATGTATCCGCTGAGAATACGGTCTCTTACACCAGACTCTAGATCATATACGTTGAGATCTGATTCGCCGGGGCGAAGTGGATTAGCTGATTGACAGTACGCGACCTTTCCATCAAGTTCGGCGTAGCACTGGACGCTCATGTCACCCTCAGAGATAACAGATACCTCACCCGATGCTACATCGAGTCTGTGAAGATGTTTTGTCCGGTAATATGTCCAGCCCTCACCGTTATACCAGATGGGTATCTTGTCGATTATCTTGACATCAGGGTCATCCTCACCCACACCAGATACAAAATAGATGGACTCACTGTCGCTACTCCATTTAGGCGCTGAAGCTCCACCACTATATCTGCCTAATAGCTTTGATTCGCCTTTCTCTGCTAGCCAGATGCCTGTTCCCTTCTCAGATTTCTCCATGTCATTTCTGCTTGTATAGAGAATCTTATCTCCATATGGAGCCCAATCAGGATTTGTAGGATTCCCCTCATCGATACCCCAGAGTTTCTCGCCAGTCCGTCTGTCTATCACCACTAGCTCTGTCCGGTACTCTTCTCCGTCTGGCTTTGTGACTAGGTAGAGTATCTTTGAGGCGTCTGGTGATAGGGTGGGTCTGGCTATCATATTGAAGTTTTCGAGGTCTTCAATCATTAATCCACGCATTGTGTTCACCTTTACATGCACAATTATCTACAAACCAATATAACTTGATCAGGGAGTCGCTTATATCCAATAACCATTTCTTGTATCCTATGAAGGTACTCGTTGTAGGTAACGGAGCACGCGAGCACGCCATAGCTAAGAAACTGGCAGAAGAACCCATTGAACTCTCAGCAGCTATGGCAAAGCTAAACCCAGGCATCGCGGCTCTTAGCACACATGTTGATTTATTCGATCTTAATAAGCCAGAGAACTACTCCAAGTACAAGGATATTGACATAGCCTTCATAGGACCAGAGACCCCGTTATCCTTTGGGGTAGCTGATTATCTTATGGATATGGGGGTCCAAACTGTTGGACCAGTGAAGGCAACAGCGAGACTTGAATGGAGTAAGGCGTATGCACGAGAGGTTCTCACTGATAATGGGATCAAGGGTAACCCGGATTACAAGATATGCCGCAACATGGCTGACGTCAAGGAGTTTCTCGATAAACACTCTGAGGTCGCCGTGAAACCAGATGTATTGACTGGCGGGAAAGGTGTCCGAGTTACCGGTCAACATATGCTGAACCGTAAAGAGGTGGAGGATTATAGTGCTGAACGCATCAACGAGGATGGCTTAGTGGTATTGGAGGAAAAGCTCGTTGGTAAGGAGTTTACGCTACAAGCATACAGTGATGGGACTAGCCTGAAATTCATGCCACTGGTACGAGACTTCAAACGAGCCTACAATAACGATGAAGGTCCAAACACGGGGAGCATGGGGAGCTTCAGCTGTGTTGATCACGATATGCCTGACTTGGATGACAAAGCGGTTGAGGCTGGAAAGCGTATCATGAGGGAGACCATCAGGGCTATGCGTAATGGTGATGGCGAGTTTAAGGGGGTTCTTTATGGTGGATTTATGGTTACAGCCGATGACACTTATCTTATTGAGTATAACTGTCGTTTTGGTGACCCAGAGGCTATCAACGTGTTGAGTTTGCTTGAGAAACCACTCACTGAGGTGGGGTATGGTATAGTTGATGGACAATTACCAAACTTTGGTTTCGAGAAACAGGCAACGGTCTGTGTTTACCTGACACCAGAGGGGTATCCAACGTCGCCTTTGAAGGATCAACCAGTAGAGGTGGGAGAAGGGATTGGTAGCGAGATATACTATGCTTCTGTCTATGATGATAATGGGGTAATCAAGACAACTACAAGTAGAGCCATCGCGTTATTATGCAAGGGAGATTCTGTGCCTATCGCCCGTAGAAGAGTCTACGAGGATGTGGACAAGATAACGGGAAAACTCCATTACCGCACTGATATCGCGGCTGGCATCCAGTAACCATATAACCAATACAGGATATACGAAGAGGGGGAGAAACGTGACCGAGAGCGATAAAATAGCTGAACTGGAGGCTATTCTCTACGCAGCAAGTAGACCCATGGGTCTTACAGACATTGTTTCACGTCTAAGATTGGAGAATGAGGTGGAGGCAGACAAACTGGTCACAGAGCTTCAGGATCACTTTATCGAAGATGATAGTGCACTTGAGATTATCAAGCTCCCACAGGACAGGGTTGTTCTACAGCTTAGACCAGAGTTCACTAAACAGGCTGGGAGATACAGTCTTAAACCGCTTCTGAGTGAGGGCGCGCTCCGTACATTGAGTTATATTGCTTATCATCAGCCTGTAGAGCAGACTGATGTCAGTAGTGCTCGTGGAAGCCAAGCCTACAAGCATCTGAATCAGCTTGATGAGATGGGTTTGATCAAGCGAGAGAGAAGTGGAAGAACCTACATTGTGCATACTACGCAGGATTTCGCGGATTATCTCGGGTTAAGCACTGAGCGTACCCAGATGAGGCGTCAACTAAGGAGCATCTTCAGGAAGCTTGAGGTTGACGAGATGGAGAAGAAATAAGCTTAATGTTCCAGACTATAAGCGTCTATATCTCTGTGCCATTCATCTGGTTCAAACGTCTTTGGTATCGTATCCTCACCAAACAATAGATCAACAAGATATCGTGGCTTTTTCCCACCGATATACATTGATTTGCTGCATGAGACACAGTAGACCACCACATCCTCAACTGGCATCTCATCTGCTCGTTCCCTCATCTTCTCCTTAACCTCATCAACGGGAAGTACACTATAGTAGCTATCTCCGCAACAAGTACCATATGTTCTGGTTTTCTCTGGTTCAACCACATTGATGTTCATTCTTTTCAGTAGTTTTCTTACAGCCTCGTGGACTTGTGACTGGTTTCTCGTCGGACACGCATCTAACACAGTCATGGATTGGCCATGATGGTCGGGGTAATTGAACCCACTTTCTGCGATTATCTCCCATGCGCTGATTGTGGTTGATTTTGTATAATTCTCTCTATATCTTCTGTCGCATCCTGGGCACGTGTTGATCACAGTGACATCGTCATCTAGTTCTGGATGATTCCTACAGCAAATGTCCAATCGATCTATGTCTCCTAATATACTGCTTAAGGTCTCGTACATTTTTTCAGCGAGGTGCGGTTTGTAGATGGTTAGTGCGCAGCCAGGCGCATATACGTATTTCATATGGCTTCTTGGGTTAGCTTGTCTCTGAGATTATATTGGTTGACTCCGATTCTTGTTGTCAATATTCTTTTCTCCCAGCGGTACCATTCTGGTACTATGAAGAAGAACTCAACCCCTTACATCATCATTATCATTCTACTCGGCTCAGCCTACTATGCATATGATTCTGGGCTACTGGACCAGTT
>JAOZIG010000175.1:0-4383 GCA_026014515.1 Candidatus Bathyarchaeota archaeon
AGGTCAACAGTAAAACCTTGTTCTGTGTATTGGTTTCTCTCTGTTTTCTCTCCAGCAGTGTCCTCTATCACAACTAGGTCTAGATCGCTTTTATCATGGATATTGCCTGTGGCTACTGATCCAAATAATAAGACAGCCTTGATATCCTCATTTTCTTGGTACCTATCTGACAGCCTCTGTGCAAATTCTCTCATCTCAGACAGACGCGGGTCAATTATTTTCATCATATCCACTCACTATACAGGGTTTCAATATTTACGAGACACGGGAGGCTTCTGTATAAGTAATCCCACGGTTATTTATCGTGTTTCAGGAAAAAATGATTGTTTTAGTACTGTTCTAAAATATCTTCTCGTAGTGGTTCGTGTAGAGAACATATGTGGACGCATTTTCATATGTAGTTCACCTCGATACGTTTTTTTTAAAGTACAGGGACCAGTAACACCCGGCTAATCCATCAAAGCAAGATTAGATCAAGCAATATATTCTGGCATCTATCTGGTAACCTAGGTATTCACATGAGCAACAATTCTCTTGAGGTAGGTGTATCGATCCAGATCCAGAAACCAATGCACGAAGTCTATGAGGCAATAGTCGATCCGGCTAAGATGACCCAGTACTTTATATCAAAAAGCAGTGGAAGAATAGAAACCGGTAAAAACCTCACATGGAGGTATCCAGAATTTGATATGGAGTTCCCAATCCGCGTCAAAGAAACCAAGCCAAACGAGTATGTGTCATACTACTGGAATAATGGTGATAAGGAGACGCTCGTAGAAATGACCCTAAAACAGGGAATCAATAAGGCTACGATTGTCAACATAACCGAGAAAGATATGCCTAATGATGAGGCTGGGATAAACTGGCTTAAAGGTAACACTGAGGGATGGACAAACTTCCTTTCATGCCTCAAAGCCTACTTGGAGTATGGAGTAAATCTGAGAAAAGGCGCGTTCACCTACCGAAAGATGTAATCTTTCAGCGCTCAACTAGCGTTTTTCTGATCTTTTCATACTCATCGCTTGTGATCTCGCCACGTGCAAGTCTGCCCTGCGCTATCTCCAATGGAGTACGTTCAACGCGGTATGTTCTACATCCCCGTGGTCTAAACCAACCGTATCCCCAGTAGCATAAAGCACCGAATACCAGTATCCATATCCACATCATTCCACCGAAAGGCCAATATCCGAACATCATTTTTCTTGTTCACCTAAAACATCATTGATACCGCTGTTTATACAGGGTGCCTAAAACACGTGTTTCATTTTTTGAAACAAGAGTTACGACTAGGGTTTATGTTAAGCGCGTTGCTGGTACCTGTGAACACAATGAATACAAAAATGGTAACAGCAGGACTCCTGCTGACAATCGGCGCAGCGGCGCTACTCATAGCAAGTCCAGCTCTTGCACACCCTTACTGGAGTGACGAGACAGAGGAATCTTATCCATGGTGGGATGTCAACCAGACATACCCAATGCCTCACTGGAGCAACGGAACCTACATTGGACCAAGATGGAACAATACAGACCCGGTACCCTATTGGGGAGAAGATGGATACACTTGCCCTGGACCAATCTGGACTGACCCAGACTCTGAGACCCTTGAGGAAAGACCTTGGGGTGGCTACGGCTGTGGTGGTATGAGAGGCTACGGTGGAAGAAGCACCGGTAGCCTCAGAGGCCCATCTCGCTGGACCGGCTAAACTCCTTTTTTACATTATTTTTGTTATGTAGACCAGTATTGCTAGGTTGATCAATAGCCCGATTATTCCCTTTTCCTTAATCATGGATAGTTCTCCATCCCAGAACAATAACACCGTAGCTGAACTGATCAACGCAGAGGCTAGCGCCGTTGTCCTCCATACTGGTTTATTCAGATATAGTAGCACACCACTTGCGATGAACCCCAGCAAGGAACCAGCGTAACCGATGGTCGCTATCCAGAGCCGTACAGTTTCACCGAGAAGTCCTGAGAGTATCCATGACTCACCTGTCCAAGCCATCCACTCCTCAAACTCGACAAGGCGTCTGCTCAGCACAACATACCATATATGTGCCCAGCCGTGAGCTACCAAGAACAAGCTGATTATCCAGTCCTTCACAGGTTACTCCTCCTATTCAGGTCAACAGCGATCCCAGAGACCGTTGTCAACAGCAAAAGCGGGACTGAGATGAAGAAGCTGTTGGTAAACCAGTGCGCCTTGTCCACACCAAGATAGGGAAACACGTTGGCTCCAATAAACAGGAACAAACCATTAGCTAAACATACTAGCCAGATGATTACCCATGCTCCATTGAGAAACTCCTTGACTCCTGTACTGAGTCGTTTATTCCACCAACTCAAAGGTGAACTCATCCTTGTACCAGCAAATCCCGCAAGTAGACCCACGATTGGTGGACCAAAGCCACCACCGAAAAGCAGCATCAATGTGGATAGTACTAGCATTACCTTGCCTGCGTGGCGTCTATCACTGAACCATGTAGCCCAGATGATCAAACCCGAGGAGACTAGAATAGTCAACAACCCAGTCACAAGAAAGTTCGGTACTATAGTCATAGCTGGCTCACCACCCATATAGAGTGCAATTGGTCCCTCAGCCCATGAATTAATAATGATTCCACTTGGAGCGACGTTACCCTGAAGCGCCTCACCTATGCCATGTACCGCTCCGCCTATTCCAGATAATACGCTGAATACTCGTGCGATTCTTGTCACTGATGGGTTCCTGTGGCTCATTCCTCATCAGCCTCCTTTATCTCGTCCTCGTAGAGATCGACTCTGAGAACGCCCTCACTGCCAACTACTTGGAGTATTACTCCTTCCTCAAACCGTGCCTCGACTAACTCGCCTATGGTGCCCTCAATAACCACGTTATCGCTGCCTCCATTGGCGAGGGTGATGTTCTTGAGGTCTTTCTTCGATCTTAGCTCAATTGAGAAGACTCTTTCCTTTTCATATGTCATGGGGCAAATGCGTCCATGTACAGGTGATAACCTTTATTTGACAAATGTATTTGACTCATAGCAACGGTGCTAAGAATTTACTAACAGTGATAAACCATGGAGAACCTTGAGAAGCTATTCTTTGAACTAGCAAGCGAAAACAGACTAACCATACTCCACATACTCACCAATGAGAGCCTCAAGATGCAGGAGATAGCCAACCGACTCGACATAACAGCCACAGAAGTATTCAGACAGCTACAACGGCTCACAGAGGTATCCCTTGTCGAGCGTCTACCTGATGGCTCATTCACCATCACCATGTATGGACGGCTTGTTCTTCATCTATCATCAAGCTATGACTTCATATCCAGACACAGGGAATACTTCCTAGAACACGACATCTGGAGCATACCAGAACCATTCATCAACAGACTCGGCGAACTAGAAGAAACCAAGCTACTGAACACCGTAATGAGCTTCAACAAGAGCATCAGCATCTTCCTAGAAGCAGAAGAGTACGCTTGGGGCTTATCTGAGCGTGGTGAGGGACCTGATTCTATTGAGCCATTGGTGGATAAACGGATAGAGGAAGGAATACCCTTCAAGCTAATGGTCCCAGAAAGCTTCCTCCCTGATGCTTTAGCTCAGAACCCCAGCAAGAGCATCGAGATAAGAGGATTCACTGAGTGCCCAGCAGTCATCGTCCTCAACGAGAAAGAGGCTATGATATTCTTCAAGTTCAAGGGAGGACCCATAGACTACACCGGGTTCTACGGCACTGATCCAGTGTTCATGAACTGGGCACGTGAGCTTTTCACCTACTACTGGGACAGAGGAACCCATTCATAGCCATTGGGAAAGAATTTTAACCTACACCCTTTCCTATCTTGTGGATTGGGCCGGTGGTCTAGTCTGGCTAGGACACCGCGTTCACATCGCGGTAGTCGTTGGTTCAAATCCGACCCGGCCCACCAATCCTTATTCACCGGGTTATGTGTCACTTATTTCCCGTTACTGTGACGCTTTTTGTCACTTATCAAGAGGTGATCTGGGCTGTTCTGGGGCTGGTTACACCTGATGCAACCCTATTATGGCTGGGATTGGGGTACCCCCTCCCCCCCCTAGTATCTGAGACGCTTATCCACTAGGTTTATAGGCTCTTTTCCATCCCTGATTCGTTTGATGTTCTCCACCATTATCTCAAGCGAAGCATCACTCTGATGATCCGTGAACCCAATGTTGTGCGGCACACAGATGACGTTATCAAGCTCCCAGAAAGGATAAGCAGAAGCAGGCTTATTCTCAGTGTTCCACAGTGGGTCCCAGAAGTGAGGCTGCCACCACACATCAATCGCAGCACCAGCAAGATGACCATCCACCAAGGCATCATAGAGAGGCTTCTCCTGTACTATAGCTGCTCTGGCTACATTCACAAGG
>JAOZIG010000175.1:4393-6027 GCA_026014515.1 Candidatus Bathyarchaeota archaeon
AAGGTAGCTCCCCGGTTTCATCTGCCGTATCTCATGTTCACCAACCAAGCCACGTGTATCGGGTGTCAATGGTATCGTGACCACTAGGAAATCAGACTCCTGCATCAACTGATCCAAGTCATCCTTGTCTCCGAGCCACTCCAAACCAAGCTCCTCTCTGAGTGCCTCATCCTTACTGCGTCTTGTGGCGACAACCTTCATCCCGAGACCCTTGAACATCTTAGCTGCCTCAATACCAATGGCACCCATTCCAAGTATCCCTGCTGTCTTCTCGTGGAACAATACCCCTCGTTTACTGCTCCTGTCTTTGTTGAACTCGTTGTTTCGTGGTACTATGCGTTTTGCCAAAGCTAAGACAAGGGCTACTGCTCCTTCAGCTAGTGGCAAGGGGTTGCTTCCACTGGTGTTCGCCATATAGGTCTCTGGTTTCAATGCCTCAAAGGGCATATCATCGACTCCAGCGCCTGTCTTTTGAAGTAGTTTGAGTTTGGGAGCGTTCTCAGCCACCACAGAGGATAATCTTGTTGATACTATTACCTCTACGTCTCGTGCTAGTTCTACCAGTTCCTCGTCAGTACCTGTCTTCGGGTATACTATCTCGACGTCTGGCAGTCGTTCCTTGATCCTTTCTGCGAGTCCCTTGTAGACCACTAAAACCTTCATAAGAACACAAGGAAACCGCTGATTATAGATGGATGGGGTCAATAGCTTACATTTTTATAGATTCCATCACCCTATGCCGTGAAAACAGCAATGGTCAGTAAAGCAACCCAGAAGATGCACGAGATAGGCTACGTGCCCCCAAGGGAAACATGGACCCCAGTAGACGAAGCCCTCTACGGAGTAGACACCCTATTCAAGCTACCCAAAGAAAAAACAGAAGAACTACTGACGAAATCAGTCAAACACGCCTTCAACTACTGGTACGAGGAATCCAAATGGTACCACATCTACTGCAACGAGTTCGACTTCAAACCCGCAGACATCAAAACATACACTGACCTAAACAAAGTACCACTCATCAGCCACAGGTTCTTCAAAGCCTATCTTGAAGGACAAGAGTTCATCAACTGGCTCCTCAGCATCAGCATCAACAAGGTAGACAAACCACACATAGCAAAGAAAAACCCAAGCATGGACGAGTTAATAGACGTATTCAGCCAGAAAGGCTTAAGCCCAGTCTACAGCAGCGGAACCAGCGGAAGATTCAGCTTCATACCAAAAGACCATACGACCTACATGCGCAGCCAGTACGCCCTCGGAAAGATGGGTATCAGTGAGATGCTGGAACACTGGTACGACGACTCAGCTTGGGCGTATCTCTGTGGACCAAACCCATCAAAGACCAACATGTGGGTCGGCAAGGTCGTCAAACTCATGGACGATGTCTACACAGATGTCCAGTACGCCATAGACAGGGAGATCACAACCCAGCTTATGCGCATCAGCAACGGCGATATCAGGGGACTCAGCGACGCAGTCATGGCTGGAGCCATGCAACTCATGGGAACAACTCGCAAGATCACAGGCAACGTAATCCATTGGCTCGAAGAACGAGAAAAAGCCAATGACCGAGTCTTCATCGCTGAAGCTCCATTCATCATGCAACGCGTCTTTGACAAACTGGAGGAAGA
>JAOZIG010000263.1:0-5702 GCA_026014515.1 Candidatus Bathyarchaeota archaeon
TGAGATGATATTGTTTTAAATAACGGGGCGTCTCAGAGAAAACCATGTCCAAGAGTTATGAATGTGGAATATGCGGATACGTCTACGATCCAGCCGAAGGAGACCCAGAGAACGGCATCGCACCCGGAACACCTTTCGAGGATCTTCCCGATGGATGGGAGTGCCCAGTATGTGGAGCACCCAAAGCCGAGTTCAGCCCAATAGATTAGGGCTGGTAGATGTAGCTTATCCACCAGAAACATTTACCCATAAACACGTTTTCTTCTGTTACACACTTACTGTGTGCGCTGAATAGTTCTACTAGTTCCTCTGTGGTGAAGTAGTTCTTGACTATCAGGTGCTGTGAGCCATCATTCAGTGTCCGTAGCTTGTAGGTATTAGGATCGTTCGGCTTAGTCTTCAACTGTCCACCGACGCCCTCGATAAACGTGTTATCACCGATGAAAACCCTTGAACCGGGCTCAAGGATAGTGTGAATGTGTTCTAGCCAGCCGGGTATCTCTTCTCTCGTCACATGGCTTAGCATGAATGTGGCTAGGGTACCAGTGAAACGTTCATCAAACTCCATATTGTAGGCGTCCATGACCCGGTACTCTGTGGGGCATCCATGTTCCTTGCTTCGCGCGATCTCAAGTACTGCTTCGTTGATATCTATGCCCACGAGGCTCTCGGCGGTCTCACTGATGCGCTCTGTCCAGTATCCTGTGCCGCAGCCGATGTCAAGCACTCTTCGCCCCTTGAATATCTCTTTGAGGGTTTTCTCCATCAGGTCTTGTTCTTCTTGTCTGTTGGGGTCTCGCCACTCGTAGATTTCCTCGTATTCCTTGGCTCGGTCTTTGTAGTACTTCACCATATCATCTGACATAGAATACCCATCTGCACTGATGATAGTTAAATTGCGCGAAGTCTATCCACGAACATCCTATCGCCACTGAGCAAGTCATACTCAAGAAGCCTGTCTTTCTCCACCCAAGCAACCTGCTCATGCTCTGTCAGCTTGATCTCGCCACTTAACATGCGTACAAGATAGTACTGAATCCTGAGAGGAGGCTCAGTATAACACCCAAAATATCTGATGACCTCAATATCGAGGTTCAGCTCCTCCTTGAGTTCCCTAACAATACCATCCTCACCGCACTCGTCTCGTTTGAGGGTGCCTCCGGGGAACTCCCATTTGAGCCCATGGGTGTCGTTGCGGTGCCGCTGGGCTATCAAAACTTTACCGTCTTTTTCTAGTATTCCAGCGGCTACGTTGATCATAAGGAGGCTAGTGGGATGATGGCTTATAGAGTTACTTACTAGTGGGTTTCAGATGGCATGATAAACCTAGTATAGGTATGGGATGAGCCGCCAAGGTACCTTCTTCTTGTATGCCTCGTATTTTTTCTTGTATTCCTGTATCATCTGTTCCTCCTCCTTGGGGACATAGACATACATTACTGCGAGTGTGATAACAAGAAGAAGCTTGGTCTCATAGATGGGTAAAACAATAGCCAGTCCCAACGCTAGCATGATAAAGCCTGTGTAGAAAGGGTGACGCACGATACCGTATGGTCCTTCTGTGAGTAGCTCGCCTTGGAAGTTCCGCTTAAAATAGACATACCAGTAGATACAGAAAACTGCACCAACTAGGGCCAGTAGTCCTCCTGCGGCATATACAAGGCTTACCTGTACCATTTACTTCACCGGGTATACTCTGAGGTTTCGTGGGAAGTGAGTTAGCTCTCTGCCTCCATCCTGTGTGCATACAAGGGTGTCCTCGACTCTTACGCCTATCTCGCCTACGATGTATATTCCGGGTTCATCGGTGAAGACCATGTTAGGCTCAAGAAGGTCATGGTTGTTTCTCACCATATAGGGGTGCTCATGTATCTCCATACCAAGTCCATGCCCTAGGCGATGAATGAAGTACTCACCATACCCAGCGTCATCGATTACTTTCCGGGCAGCAACGTCAATGGACTCACAGGTTACACCGGGTTTTGTCGCCTCCAGTGAGGCACGGTTCGCAGCTAATACTATATCATATATTTCTTGTTGTTTAGCTGTTGGTTTATCACCGTAGAAAACTGTGCGTGTACAGTCACTCCAGTAGCCCTTGTACAAGCCACCCATATCAACAAGCACAAACTCACCGGGCTTTAACTCACGGTCTCCAGCGGAACCATGTGGTAAGGCAGCGCGTTCACCAAACAATACACCTGCGAAGGCTCTGCTTGCGCCTCGTTTCTGCATACCGTTGACCATTAACGTCTGTAGTTCTTTCTCGGTCATGCCTGTGTGTAGCTTTGCGAAAGCCTCCTCCATTGCCTCGTCGCTTATCCTGCATGCTTCCTCGATGAGGGCTACCTCGTCATCTGTTTTCACCATTCGAACATAACCGAGAACATCACCAACATCAACAAATGAAGCCTCACCTAGATGCTTCTTCAAGCCGTTTACCCAACCCCATGGAGCCTCAACAGGGATGCCTAGTGATGCCTCTGTGTATCCAGCGTCTCGTAATGTGTCTGCAAGGAGTTCAACGGGGTCCTCGTGTTCATCCCATATTTCTACCCGTTTGAACCATGGCTCCATTCCACGTAGCTCGCCTTCAAGCTTGTTCACTACAAAATATGGTTCGCCTTCTACGGGTATGACGGCTGCGGCAAGTCTCTCACTCATCCCTATGGGGAAACCAGTATAGTATGCGATGTTTGCCCCGGGAAAGAGTAGAAGTACATCAACATTTTTCTGTTTTAGTAACTCTAGCACTTGTCTGCATCTAGTCTCATTGAAATTACTCAAACTTGTTCAACGAATAGACGGTGATTGTAATCTTTAACGTCTCCGCTAATAAAACAGAATAAAAGAAGAGTTACAGAGACTCGACGAATTTCTTCATCTCTGCGTTAACGTCAACGCCATCAAGGGTGACATTAGCCTTTGTTTGACCCATGGGGGTCCACTCTGTTGTCTCGTACTCGACCTTTTTCTTTAGAACGAGCTCGGCCAGTTTTTCTTTGGTTTTCTGACCTTCAGGTGTAGACTTGTCTGGCACTTCTACGCCGTCAAGTACGATTATTGCGTCGGTTCTGAGACGGAAGCTGTTTCCGTCTATGATCTCGACTGGTGTTGCTCTTTTTAGTGACATTTTTAGTCCACGTTTTTCCCGGAGAATCGATTTTAAACCTTGCGTAAATAGATCAAGAGAATAAATACCAGAGCAAGCAACCAGAAGATATTGAATGGCTGAAAATTAGGCTGTTTTTACCGTGAGAAGCCCTAGAAACTGGTTAATTCTGATAACTGGTTTTATACCTATTCAATACCATTCTTTTTTGATGAGCCGGAGCCCAAGCTACGAGAACATCGTAGAGGCAGCCCTAGAGGTATTTGAGCAATATGATACAGCCATCACTTTGCGTCAACTGTATTACCGGTTAGTGGCTCGACTGCTTATCCCAAACACCATCAACAGCTACAAACGGCTCAGCAGATTGATGGTGAAAGCAAGGGAACAAGAGGACGTACCAAGCAACTGTCTGGAGGACAGAAGCAGACGTATTCTGGGCAGAGGAGATACAGGGTATGATTCGGCGGAGGATTATCTGAAGCAGAAGCTCAGTGGTTTGCAGGATAGCTGGAAGGGGTTCACTATGCCCATGTGGGAGGACCAGCCAGTGTATATTTTGATAAGCTTGGAGAAGGACGCATTGAGCAGACTGGTAAGCCGCGTAGGCAACAGGTACAGTGTCAGAACCTTCCCCACAAGAGGCTACCCCAGCTACAGCTACGTCCAGACCATGGCTAACTATATGCAGACAAGACTCGGCGGTAAACCCACCATTGTGCTTTATTTCGGTGACTTTGACCCTAGCGGAGTGGATATTGAAAGAGACCTTGAGGACCGCCTTGGAAGATATGGGGCGACAGAGTTCAAGGTCAAGCGGATAGCCCTGACAGCAGACCAGATTAGGCAGTATAATCTTCCACCGATGCCTGTGAAACGGAGTGATGCCCGTGCCGAGGGTTTCATGGCGGAGCATGGAGATAAATCGGTTGAGCTCGATGCGTTGGACCCTAACCTGTTGCAGGATACTGTGGAACGTGCGGTCCGTGAGAACATTGATGTGCGTAAGTGGAATGCCCGTGTTCGTAAGATAGAGGAGCTCCAAGTCTGGATCAAAACCAAACTAGAGGACATAGAGAAAGTAATAGACGATGAGATAGAAGCCCTAGATGACGCCTAGCTTACCTAGCTCAGCTTTCAGGTTAGCCTTCTCAGCATCAGTCATACCCCGTAGAGGAGCCCTTGGCACACCGGCATCAACACCACGAAGCCGTAAAGCCTCATAATGTGGAGCCAGCGGTGGCTTCTGTAGCTTGCCTCTGAGGACGTTTATCTCGAATTGTTTGCGTTTTGCTGCCTCATTGTCGCCTGATTTGATAGTCTTCATAAAGTCCGCGTATACGTCTGGGAACCCGTTAGCGTAGCCTGTGATGGCTCCTTTTGCCCCCATCACCATAGCCGGGTAAATGTAGCTGTCGGTGCCACAGATCACAGTGAAATCCTCTGGGAGTACCCGTAGATAGTCCAGTACATTGATGAAGTCTCGGCTGCTATCCTTGACCCCAGCTATGTTTGGACACATCTCGATGAGCCGTAACATCATACTGGGGGTAACAGCGTTCAACGCCTGCCGTGGAATATTATAGACATAAACAGGTAGCTTTGTGGCTTCGGCTATCGCCTTGAAATGAGCTATGATACTCTCCTCATCAGGCTTCATGAAATATGGTGGAACAGCACCTACTGCGTCCACACCTGCCTTCTCAGCCTCCTTGGCTAGGGTAACTGCTTCTTCTGTGCTTGGGGCTCCTACGTGGGCTAGTAGTTTTACTCTACCTTTTGCGGCTTTAACTGAGTGTTTGAACATCTCTACCCGTTGGTCGGTACGCATCACGGTTCCGAGTCCAGCTGTGCCACAGAGGAATAATCCATCTACTCCACCTTTTACCTGAAAATCGATTAATGGTTTGATTGACTCTGTTTTGAGTTCACCCGCATCCGTGAAGGGTGTCACGAGTGCTGTAATTATGCCTGTTAATGGCTTCATACCATCAAAGGGTTACTCTCCGTTGTTATTCTTTGTCCTTATCAGAAATTATTTACTTATAGTTACTTTAGAAATAACACGCACATCACTTTCAACTAATAATTCTTTGCAGTCTTCGGGTATGTCTATACCTTTCCAGTAGTCATGTGCAAAAAATTTTGTGTCTTCATAAGAGGAGGAATTCATATTGGGTAGTGTGTCATAGTTCGCATAACATTTCTTAGCAGTTTGGTCAATAATTTCAACAGAATACAAGGAATGACCTTTTCGATTAGTCTCCCCAAACCGCATAGCACTCTCAATACTTGGACATAAGAAAACACAATTTAGTCTACTTGGCTGTGTAGGATAATGTTCCCTTCTTACTTCTTCATATATCAACTCTCTAACCGCATGATCGTGACTTCTTGGTCTATCTAAAATAACTCTCCCCCAATGTCCTTTAGCTATTACATCTCCAGAAGTAAGAGAAGAAAAGGGAACCCAAATAAAATTCTGCATAAATTAATAGACATTTATTTTATATTTATTTTTAAATTTATTTATAAAATAATTAAAATTTTTAATTAACCTAATACAAATCAATGCCTTAATAACTGACAA
>JAOZIG010000263.1:5712-6002 GCA_026014515.1 Candidatus Bathyarchaeota archaeon
TATAAAAGATCTTTTTCAAGACTTTTTTCAGTCTTTCCAATTAAATGACCATTTTTAATTTGTTTCCAAGATTCATTGTTACGTTTGGTTACCAAGATAGAGCCGTCTTGAGCCTCTATCGTAGCTTGAGTTATCCATTTGAATCCCTTTTTATTTAAAATTGCAGTCTGAACTAATCCGCCTATTCCGGGATCAATTCCAGCCTCAATTATATTGGTTTTCATAACAACCGTAATATAATTTACCCAATTAATTGGGTGAAGATTGAAACCTGATTGGCTTCTTAGATA
>JAOZIG010000039.1:0-42989 GCA_026014515.1 Candidatus Bathyarchaeota archaeon
GAGAAAGACATACAGCCGGTATTTGATATTCACACTGACCCAGATGTAATGCGTTACTATGGTGTCAAGCCCTATGCCTCATTGGATAAAAGCAAGGAACATCTTGACTGGTTAGCCAAACTCCACAGGGAAGAGATTGGGCTCAGATGGATAATCACCCTCAAAGAAAGGGACCAATACATCGGTGACGTAGGTTTCTATGATTGGGAAAAGAAGCACAGAAGGGCTGAGATAGGGTACATCCTAGGCAAACAATACTGGGGAAAGGGCATCATGACTGAAGCCATCAAAGCAGCACTGGATTACGGGTTCAACGAGATGAACCTAAACAGAATACAAGCCCTAATCGACCCAAGAAACGATGCCTCCAAGAAGGTAGCCGAAAAACATGGCTTCAAGTATGAAGGCACATTCAGAGACTATGAGTACGAGTACGGTGACTTCATAGACCTCAACATGTACAGCGTTCTAAAACGCGAGTACAGGGCTTAACCATTTAACACCCCGACACCATACATTATCTGATCATTTTGCTGAAACCAGAGACACTCATAAACAGGATAGCACGCATCATCGCATCAACCCGTTTTCCCTTTGTAGACCAAGACACATGGCCCGAGGGTCAACAAACCATAGTAAATGATGAGGTAAAACGCTACGCTATCAGTACTGATATTGGCACTCTCTACCCAAACATAGTGATAACAAACCCTGATGGAAGCATCAGAGAATTAGGGGTAGTCGAACAAGAATCCGCCATATCAGAGAACAGTATTCCCCGATGGAAAGCATTGAGCCAAGTTGCTCCCTATGGACGAGAATACAAGAAACTCTTCCTCTATGTACCAACGGGCAAAGAGGATACAACAAAGAATCTACTGGAGAAAAACAAGATCGACTATGATGGCATCCGAGGCTACAGGGTAGAAAAACAAAACCTCAAGATAATTCCCCACACAACACGCAACGACGAATACGACCACACTGTAACCTGAGAATAGCCGCTAACAAGGGGGGGGGGTAGGTGCGGCACAGCCGCAAAGGCCTCTATTTTCATGAAAACAGCCCCAGAACCGCTTCTTTTCGATCCAAATCAGTACCAAAAAGTGATAGAGTAACCGAGAAATATGCACCCATTCACCGGGCATTAACGACAAAAAACACCCAGATAAGCCCCTACAGGTTATCTATAACCCGCTTAAGTTTGCCACGAATTTCCATCGCGGTCTCTCCAAGCTCAGGGTTATCAACAGCCTGCATCGATGCAACAGGATCGATAGCTGATACCACAGTTTGGGCATTATCATTTACGTAGACGATGATGTTGCAGGGGAGCATCAAGCCAAGCTCCATCTC
Source organism: Candidatus Bathyarchaeota archaeon (assembly GCA_026014515.1). GTDB lineage: Archaea > Thermoproteota > Bathyarchaeia > TCS64 > TCS64 > RBG-16-57-9. The sequence continues at coordinate 1,357 of JAOZIG010000039.1, forward strand.
CTTCTGGAGAGCCTGATATGCATGGTGTGGATTACATGCTCCGAGAATCGTGTATGGTCTGAACTCTACGTCTATCTTCTTCTTGAGGGTCTCCCGTACATCGACCTTGGTCAGTACACCGAAGCCCTCCTTCTTCATCTCCTCAGAGACATGCGCTATTGCCTTCTCATAACCCATTGATACTACTTTACTGAAGGAGTATGCGTTTTGAACTGTCTTACTCATAATAAGGAGTCCAACTAGTTGCAAATATATACCCTGTCATTTACTGAAAATTCTAAATATAAACGACATAATAGACGTCTATGGAATCCAAGACTCTCATCACGGGAATCATAATAGGCGCAGTCATCGGCGCAGCACTAGGATACTATATGTGGGGAAACCAAGACACCAGCACCGTAGAAGCACAAATAGCTACGCTACAGAATCAACTAGACGCCCTCAGTGATCAGTTAACTGCTGCAGAATCAGACCTAGAGGCTCTTGAGATTCAGCTTAGCAATCAAGCAGCCACGATTCAAAGCAAGAATGTATTGATCAACTCACTTCAAGCAGAGATAACCTCACTTGAACAAGAGATAGAGGATATGGAGTCTCAGATACCAGAGACGCCAGAACAGAACACGGTACTTGGTTCATGGACAAGCTCCGAGACCATGTTGTGGCAGATGATGTTCACAGAAAACTTCACGATTACAGGTGATACCCTCATACTCCGCTGGGCAGTAGTACCCGGATATACCTCAGACATCACCATAATAGTGGTTGACTCAGAAACTGAGGCAAACGTTGAAGAGATAATACTAGAAGACGCTACCTTCGGAGTTCAGCAATACCCCATAACCCCTGGAAAATACTATATCTATGCCATGGGGGACGAGGAATACACAATCACCGCCATGGAGCCCCCCTCATAGTATATACTGAAAACGGGTTTAGTCGTAAGTCTTTTAAAAGAAATTCAACTTGACCCCTCTTGAAATGAGCATAGCTGTCATAGGTCCCTCATCATTCGTGACATGCTTCCAGCTAATCGGTGCACGAGGCTACGAAGCAAACGATGAAGAGACAGTGGTTGCCAACCTAGACCGTGCAATGGCTGATAATCCAAAGATTATCATCGTGCCAGAGCGGTACACTGAGGCTACGCGACCAATCAGAGAAGAAGTGATGAGGAGAGGCGAGATTACGCCACTTTTCGCGCTTATACCCGGACTCACCATGGAGACAGGGATGAGGATGGAGGAGCTACAGGCAGTGGTCTCACTAGCAATAGGGACTAAACTGGAGTTATAGTTAAAATGGAAATGAAAAAAATCCTAGGCTTAAGTGAACGGCTTATCGCGTTAATCGAGAAAGCCCAAACAGAGGCAAACACCATCGTTTCCAAGGCCCAGAAAGAGGCAGAGGAGTCTCTTGCAGAGGTCAAGGCAGAGGCTGAGAAGAAGCGTCTCAGGGCTCAGCGGAGAACCGGTCTGGAAGAGTTCTTGGTTGACGCAGAGGCAGATGCCAAGAAGGAAGCAAAGAAGGTCACCAAGGACTACGAGAACAGGGTCAAGGAAATCAAAGGAACCTCCGATGAGAAGCTCAAGGAGGCAGTTGATCACGTGCTGAAGGAGGTCGTACCACAATGAGTGAAGAACAGATGGAGAACACCCTAATAGACAAGACCGTCCAGCAGCATAACGAGATCATCGAGAAAGCCAAGGAAAGAGCAGCCAAGATAACAGCAAACACTGACGCTGAGAAGAAAAGAATCGAGGCACAGACCAATAACGCCATCGAGAACATCATCGGCGGAGAACTACGCGCAGTACACGACAGGATCGTCGGAGGCGCACAGCTTCAAGGCAGAAAACAGGTCATGGAGGCAAGAACCGAGGTAGTCAATAAGGTCTTCAAACTGGTCGAGGAAGAGATCAAGAACATCGTTGAAGGACCCGATTACAAGACCATACTAGTCAAACTAACAAAGGAGTCCATCGAGAACCTAGCCGAAGACTGTATAGTTTATGCTAACAAGGAAGACGCGGCTACCCTGAAATCCATGATGGAGGAGCTTCCAACAGGCCACAAGGTAAAGATCGAGGAGAGCCCTGTTGACATCGTCGGAGGGGTTACCGTCGTGAACCTTGAGGGAACAAAGACCGTCCATAACACACTTGACTCAAGACTGGCTGAAGCAAAAGGAAAGCTAACTGCGAGCGTCGCAGAGAAACTGGGGGTAATCTAGATGTCAGAGAGACTTGAAGGAGTAATCGAGCGAATCAACGGCTCACTAATCCTAGGAAAATTCAAAGCACAGCCCAAGATGGGTGACCTCATCGAGGTAGGAAACCTAAAACTCATGGGCGAGATCGTCAGACTAAGCGAAGAAATAGCCTATATCCAATGCTACGAGTCCACATCCGGAATAAAACCCGGTGAACCAGTCGTAGACATCGGCACACCACTAGTAGCCGAGTTAGGACCCGGACTCATGGCCCAGATCGTAGACGGTATCTCACGATCAGAGACCAAGCTATGGGACCTAACAGGACCATTCATCACCAGAGGAACAAACATCGCGCCACTTGACAGAGAAAAGAAGTGGAAATTCGAGCCACTGGCAAAACCCGGTGACGAGGTATCCGGCGGAGACTACATAGGTCAGGTACAGGAGACAGAGAGCTTTGTACACAAGATCATGATCCCCCCGAACCAGACTGGCGTAATCAAAAGCATCAAGGAAGGGGAGTTCACAGTCACAGACACCATAGGAGTCTTGACCACCGAGAACGGTGACGTTGACCTCAAGATGATGCAGACATGGCCAGTCCGTGTCGGAAGACCAATCAAGGAGAGGCTCGCGCTAAGCCAGCCACTCATCACAGGACAGAGGGTTATCGACACCTTCTTCCCATGCGCCAAAGGAGGCGCATCAGCCGTACCCGGCGGCTTCGGAACAGGAAAAACAGTCACACTACAGCAGATCGCCAAGTGGAGCGACGCCGACATCATCGTCTATATCGGATGCGGTGAACGCGGAAACGAGATGGCTGACGTAGTCGACCAATTCCCAGAGATCGAGGACCCAAGGAGCGGTAAGAAGCTCATTGAGCGTACCATCATCGTAGCAAACGTATCAAACATGGCTGTATCCGCCCGTGAGGCCAGCATCTACATGGGCATCACCATAGGCGAGTACTTCAGGGACATGGGATACGACGTATCACTGATGGCTGACTCCACCAGCAGGTGGGCAGAGGCCCTCAGAGACATCAGCGGCAGGCTTGAAGAAATCCCCGCGGAAGCAGGGTTCCCAGCCTACCTAGCTGACCGTATCGCAAGCATCTACGAGAGAAGCGGCAGAGTAAAGGTACCAGCAACCGAGGACAGGTATGGAAGCCTAACCTTGCTCGGCGCAGTATCCCCACCCGGTGGAGACTACTCAGAGCCAGTCACGACTACCACTCTACGTTTCATCGGAACCTTCTGGGCGCTGGACAGCCAGCTAGCCTACCGTAGGCACTTCCCAGCCATCAACTGGCTAAGAAGCTTTAGCAGATACCTTGACGTCGCAGCCAGATGGTGGGGTGAACTAGACCCCACATGGGAAGAGACAAGAAGCCAAGCACTCAGGATACTTGAGGAAGCAGCCGAGATCGAGGAGACAGCCCGTATCATCGGTGAGAAGGCTCTCCCAGACGACCAGCGGCTTGTACTTCTACTAGCAGAGATGCTCAGAGAAGGATTCCTGGTTCAGAGCGCCTTCCACGAGGTTGACAGATACTGTCCACCCGAGAAACAGGTTAAGCTACTACGGCTCTTCACGGACTTCTATAACACGGTTCGTCCACTCATCGAGCAAGGAGTACCCATCGACCAAGTACGTGAGCTAGACGCCATCAGGGAGATCATGAGGCTCAAAGAGTATGCGGGAGAAGAACCCATCGACAAGGCACGTGCCCAGATGATGGCGGAAATAAATGCATTAGCAGATCAATACGAGGTGGAATCATCATGAGCATAGTATACAAGACCACATCAGAGATCAGAGGACCAATCCTAATGGTCCAAAAGGTCAAAGACGTAGCATACGACGAGATCGTATACATCGAACGACCAGACGGAACAATCGTACAGGGAAGCGTACTGGACGTAAGCAAAGACTACGCCATGATCCAGTGCTTCGGAGAAACAGCGGGACTAAACCTGAACACCACAGTAAAGTTCAGCGGAGACGTACAGCGAATCCCAGTCTCAGAAGACCTCATCGGCAGAGTCTTCAACGGAAGCTTTGAGCCCATCGACGATATGCCACAGATCATCAGTAGCGACCTCAGAGACGTAAACGGCGGTGTCATTAACCCAGCCGCACGTGAGGTACCAAAAGAGTTCATCCAGACAGGTATGAGCGGTATCGACGGCATGACTAGCCTCGTCAGAGGACAGAAACTGCCAATCTTTAGCGAGTCAGGACTTGCTCACAACGAGCTAGCTGCACAGATCGCAAGACAGGCTACTATTCCAGGCTCTGAGAGCGATTTCGCCATCGTATTCGGCGCAATGGGAATCAAAAACGAAGAAGCAGCATATTTCCGTAGTGAGTTCGAGAAGACAGGTGCACTGAACAAGAGCGTCATGATACTGAACCTCGCAGACGACCCGCCCATTGAGCGTATCGTCACACCACGTGTCGCCCAGACAGTCGCAGAGTACCTAGCATTCGACCTAGGCATGCACGTACTGGTCGTCCTGACTGACATGACAAACTACGCGGAAGCACTGCGTGCCATCAGCATTGCCCGTGAGGAGATTCCAACAAGGAAAGGCTACCCCGGCTACCTTTACAGCGACCTCGCGACTATCTACGAGAGAGCTGGACGTATCAAGGATGTACCCGGATCAGTTACGTTGATGCCTATTCTCTCAATGCCAGCAGGAGATATCACTCACCCAATCCCAGACCTAACGGGATACATTACAGAGGGTCAGATATTGCTCCAGCGTGAGCTTGCTCTCCGTGGTATATATCCACCGATGAACGTGCTACCCAGCCTAAGCAGGTTGATGAAGGACGGTATCGGTGAGGAGACCACACGAGAAGACCACCAAGACGTATCAAACCAGCTATACATGGCGTACGCTGAAGGACAGCGAGCCAGAGGCTTGGTAAGGATCGTCGGCGCTGTCGGTCTATCAGAGCGTGAGCGTACATGGCTACGGTTCGCGGACCGTTTCGAGCAGGAGTTCATCGCACAGGGCATCTACGAGAACAGGACCATCGAGCAGACACTAGACCTCGCATGGGACCTACTGAGCGACCTACCAGAAGATGACCTCATCAGGGTACGTGAAGCATACATCAACAAGTATCACCCAGCACACAAGAGTGAAGTATAACCATGTCTGCCACATCCGGTGTTAGGCCCACAAAGGGCTACCTCATGGAGACCAAGAGGCGAATCCAGACCGTTGAGAGGGGAACCGAGTTCCTCAAACTCAAGCGGGACCAGCTCGCAAAGGAGTTGACTGAGAGCCTTGACGTCTTGAAGGGTAGGAGGGGAATGATGATGAATAATCTTCAGGAAGCCTACAGCGCCCTCACTGCGGCCTATCTGAGTCTAGGACCAGCGGAAGTACAGAGTCAGGCACGGAGCATCAAGAACACTCTTGATCTTGAGATACTGCCCAGAAGCGTAATGGGCGTCGTATATCCATCCGTACGGATCAAAGAGACCCCTGAAATATCAGCGGAGCTAGACATCACATTGTCTCACGCCGCTGAGAAGGTCTACGAGATCATCGAGGAGCTAATTAGGTTAGCTGAGTTCGAGGAACGGGTAAGCCGTATCGCCGAGGAGCTTGGTACCACCAGTAGGAAGGTAAACGCCCTTGAGAACATGGTTATACCCGATATGAAGCACACCATCAAGTTCATCGAGGATAAACTCGACGCAGAATCGATGGAGGAGCTAGTCAGGATGAAGCTAATCGGAGGCACACGAGAATGACACGAGCAAACCTAGGAACCAACTACGTGGTTCTAAGAACACACGCGCGTATCGCTGACCTACTGAACAAGCAGCAGATGCAGCGACTAGCAGAGGCAAGCGACATCAACGAGTTCATTATGCGCCTTAAGGAGACCCCATACGGGGAGATCGAGGTAGAACAAGATGACAAGATCGCGTTAAACCTTGAGAAGGTCTTCATCAAGAAGTTCACTGACAGGATCGAGGAGATAGTGAAGATCACCCCAGCGAAGATGGGGGAGTTCCTTCACGCATACTTTGACTTCAGGTTCGAGGTATTGAACCTCAAGCGTATCCTCAGGGGAAAGTTCACTGAGAGCACACCAGAGGAGATCACTGAGTCACTGATACCCATCGATCCTTACATCGTGAAGGATTATGATGAGCTTGTGAACGCCAAGAACCTTGAGGATGTTGTCATGAAACTGAACGGCACATCTTATCAGACACTGGTCGATAAGCTGCCACTGTATCGGGAACATGATGCTCTATGGCCTCTTGAGCTTGAGCTGAACTACATCTACGCAAGGAACATCCTACGATTGACCGAGAAGCTTGCGGCAAGTGATAGGCGTATCGTGAACAGTCTCGTTAAGTATGAGACTGATGTCGAGAACGTCTTGATAGCTATCAAGCGGAGGGGCAAGGAGGATGTTGACATGGAGTCCATCTTCCCAGTCACCTACGGTATCGATAGAGATGACCTGAAGGCGTTCATCGAGGAAGAGAGCCTAAACAAGGCGATTGATGGATTGGAGGAGCCATACAGGTCTGTATTGGAGCCTATCAAGACCGGTGACATTGCGCTTGTCCGTGCCATGCTCCGTAAGGGAAAGTATGATGCAGCTACGAAGGCTCGTGCTGGTAACCAGTTCGGGTTCAACGTGATACTGGCGTTCCTCGTCTACAGTGAGATCGAGAAGGATAACCTCGTTGGTCTCGCTTGGGGTGAGGTTCAGGGTTTGAGCCCTGAGCAGTTGCTAAAGTACATCGTTATTCCTTGGGACTAACCCTTTTACACTATTCTTTCTAATCTTATTCTATGAGTCAACGAGTAGATACTGTATATTTTGAAGGCAAGGGCAAGGAGTACACAGAGGAGACCCTTCTCTTAGCCAAGAAAAGAGCAGACGAGTTAGGAATCAAAAACATCGTCATAGCATCATACACTGGCTACGCTGGTGTCTTAGCATCAGAGATGTTCAAGGACTATAATCTAATTGTCTCCGCAGGCATGGTGGGGTTCACAGAGCCTAATGTTCACAGGATGCAGGACGAGAACAAGGAGAAGATAGAGGCAAACGGAGCAAAAATCTTCTATCATCTACACAGTTTCGGTGGGCTTGGGCGAGCTATCAAACAAAAGTTTGGACCCATACAGGTAGACGAAATCATTGCATATACGCTTAGAACCTTCAGTCAGGGCGTAAAAGTAGCGTTAGAAATCAGCTGTATGGCGTGTGACGCTGGGTTGATCCGTTCTGAGGTACCTTGTGTTGCAATAGCTGGTAGCGGTGGGGGCTCTGATACTGCTGTGGTTTTGATCCCCCAAAATACCCACAGGTTCTTTGATACCAAGGTATTAGAGATAATTTGTAAGCCGAGGATAGGGTAAAACCCTGATCCTCTCCTTTTGGTGAAAAAAGGCGTTATTACTTGAATAGTATTGTCTTCGCCCACCATTTGATGAGTGGTGCCATGAGTATTACCCAGTTCAGGGCGAAGGTTATGGTCTGTTGATCCATATTATCAATCTATAGACGTGGTCAACAAATATGTGGTTATGCCGAATACGCGGAATATCGATTAGTACTACATATCGTAAATCTTTGTTAACCTTCTGTTAACAAGCCAATTTATGGCACCCTTTTACCTAAAAAATAGTCATGAATTCTTATTGTTTTTACATATATGTATCAATTTATCGTTATCAATATGTAACAAAAAACGAGCATCATTTATAAAAAAGGAGACATTTTCAACCGTTACATGGACACTAAAGACCCCACAATCAACAGAATACTGGAAACACAGCTACGGGAAATATACAAAGAACGATACATCAAATCAGAGATACAAACAATAATGCAATATCCATTCAAAGAAAACCAGTACATCGTCACCTACAACCTCGACCTCAAAGACTCCTACCCCATAGTCAGAGCAAAAATAGTCGTAGACACAAAAACAGAAGAACTCAAACTCTACGACCCGGGACTTCTATAGTGACCCCGATGATACTCATCGACAAGAACGTATTCAAGGCAATGCAAGAGTTCGCAAAGAACAACCACCCCAAAGAGATCATCGTACTGTTAAGAGGCAAACGGGAAAACAATAACATACACATCACAGACTGGCTTCTACCTCCCTTCGGCACAGGTGGAGATGGGTTCGCCTCATTCCCAACGCATATGCTGCCCATTGATTTCACAATAATGGGTACAGCTCATAGCCACCCAAGTGGTCGTCTAACTCCATCATCGATGGACCTGAACAACTTCTATGGACGAGTGATGATGATAATTGGTCCACCCTACGACGAGCCACGTGGAGCCGCCTATTACAAGAGTGGTGAACAGGTTCCTATCCGGTTTAGCCCCCAACAATGATTGGGAAGATTGTGACTTTGTCTCCGGGCTTGAGTTTCGCTGAGTCCCAGAGCTTCTTGTCATTAACGATGACGCCGACTACCCTTCTATCATAGGCATATAACGTGTGTTCCCCAAGTGTGGCGATAAACTCCCGCAGAGTGGTTGCCTGTTTCACGGTCTTGGTCATGGGTTTAGGGTACATCGATACTCAGAGAGTTTGGCTTCAGTTATACTTTATCTAGACCTAGCTCTTTACGTCGCTGGGCATACCTCTTGTACCATGTATCCACGTTTTCATGTGTCACATGGTCTTTGTGGTGTCTGAAGCCTCCTTTGGCGGTCTGGGGGATATGCATTAGTTCATGAATCAGGGTTCGGTCCTGTGATTTAGGTGGATAGTAATCGAATTGTTCATGGATGACCTCAATGATGTAGGTGGGCTTCATATCCAGTGCTTCCTGCCATATTCTTCCTAATCCGTGAATGCGTGCGATGGTGCGTGTACTGCTACTGCCCCTGCTTCTGACACAGTGAAGGTTCTCTTGGTCTATGTGGTCGAACTTGAGTATCTCAATGATCTCTGTAATGCGTTTCTGTATGTCTGGAGCGTCGTAGTACTGGATCATGACAGTATTCTTGACTATGATGTTATTTTCTGTTTGGATTCCGTCATGAAAAATCCAGAGTTTGAGCTACCTGTTTTCTATTCGATTCTCGACCAGTAGTACTCAAAAACATCCTTGCACCATTCAACTGCCTTAGGGTCCGTTGATGTGAAGCCAAAGTACTCAAACTCTCCACTAGGCTTGAGGAAATTCAGTGTCGCCACCTCTTTTTCGTTCATTAAGAACGTGAGATTGAATTTACTCTGGTATTTTTGCAGCAATGAGCCCTCGGTTTTATGCTTACCTATACTGAGCCAAGTTTCCATTGGTACACTCTCACGTATTTCATCTGGCCATTCATATCCAAGTGGCTCGATTCCTCTAGCCTTGATCCCTCTATCCAAGGCTTCCTCAACTAGTAGTGGAGTGGAGGACAGTCCAAGGGGTTCCCCTATGTATATGTAATATTCTTCTGCCTCTTTGAAGACCCGTTCTATGTTACCAAATACGTCCAATAATTGTGTAATTGGTTTACATTCCTTCAGTTCACCTATTCTGGAGACGAACTTGTCCGGTAATGCTTCGAGGGTATGTTCGTAGAAATAGTCCGCGTTATTTGAGAGGAACTGATAAGCAGTGATTAGTCTCATTGATTGGATTCCATATGGCGTGATCTCATATGATCCATCTATGGTTCTCGTCACAAGTCTTGCATCGACGAGTCGTGCGATGTTTCGTGATGTCTCTTGGGCTGTAAAGTTGAGTCGCTGGGATATGTGACTGAGTTTGAGGTTCTCCTTCCTGAGCTCATCCAATATCCGTAGTCTGTCCTCGTTTGAGAGCTCGAAGAGTAGATCACATAATTTCTCCATCGCGGGTCTAGCCATCATTTGCTTCACGGTATAAAAATTATCGCTGGAGTATGATTTTTCATAGTTTTCCCTTCGGGTGTTTGATATCTTTTCACCATGTATCATCGCTCGGTAAACAAAATGAGTAAAGATCAAAAAGAAACCAGAATCTTGGTAACATACCAGTCCCAGACTGGTAACACAAGAAAAGTTGCAGAGGCAATATATGAGGTTCTTCCAGAGCCCAAAGAGATTAGACCATTAAAAGAGGCACAATCCCTCGAAGAATATAGTCTAATCTTCTTGGGGTTCCCGGTACATGGGTCAGGTCCTAACCCAAAGGCGACGTCCTATCTCGAAAACAATACAAAAGATAAACAGATAGCCCTCTTCATCACTCACGCGGCTCCAGAGGATGCCCCCGAGATGCCCGAGAGTGTCCAGAAGTTCTGTGATGCCGCTGGTGAGGCTGATATCCTTGATGTCTTTCACTGTCAAGGGCAGCTCAGCAGTATCGTTAAGACGGTAATGAGGTTCGCACCTGATCCCCAGGTTCGTGAATGGGCGAAGATGGATAATAGCAAGGGGCAGCCAGATGCGTCAAGGCTGGAAAAGGCTGCGAGTTTCGCCAAACGCGTTATGGAGAAACAGAATACACCAGTTCTGAGTAATGGAGAATAAGAGGCTTCAAACAATGACATCTATCACATCATACATCAAAAAACAATCATTACCCATCTACTTCCTGTTGACCTTCCTAATTTCCTGGGGAACTATGAGCATGATGATAAGCCCCTACAGTTTCCCCCTAACACCAGAGCAATCAGAATCAGTGGGCCCTCTACTCTACGTGGGAATGCTTGTAGGACCAAGCATCTCAGGACTCCTCATGATTGGTCTCATGAATGGAAAAACAGGTTACAGGGAATTATTTAGTAGATTAACCAAGTGGCGAGTAGGGCTTCAGTGGTACGGTGCTGCTATACTCGGTGCGCCTATTCTTGCAACAATAGTACTGTTAGCACTCTCAATGATTTCACCAGTGTTCACACCTGCCTTATTAACCTCCAATGACAAGGCAGGGCTTTTAATGACTGGAATAGGTGTCGGGTTAATGGTTGCACTCTTTGAGGAACTTGGCTGGACAGGGTTTTCTGTTCCACAGCTTAGAACTCGATACGGCGTCAATAAAACCGGGTTAATCATAGGCTTACTATGGGGTGCATGGCACTTTCCTCCCTTCTGGAGCACCACTACCTTTTCAGGGGTTGTGCCCTTTGCTACTTTATTGTGTCAGCTTTTCGCGTGGTTGCCAGCCTTCAGGGTATTGATGGTGAAGCTGTATGATGAGACCGGCAGCTTGCTAGTTACAATACTTATGCATGCTAGTCTGGTATTCACCACTCTGACGCTTCCATCCATGGAGTTATCTGGTGTGAATCTGTTGATATGGCTAGTTGCGTGGGGATCTGTTCTCTGGGGATTGATTGCGGTGATAGATAGGCGTCAATGATTCCAAGTTTATTTTCCCCTTTTTGTATACGAGACCTTATATTGGTTGGATGATCCATCCAATATAATACGTTGCTAACTACAGACACAAAAAAACTATCACTCATCGCAATACTCACAGCCACAGCCATAGCCACAAACTACCTCCTCATAGGCACAATCAACGTCAAATTCATGGACCTAATCGTATTCACATCAGGCTACCTAACAGGATCAACACTAGGAGCAGTCACAGGAATACTAGTCTGGCTCGTCTACGGCACATTAAACCCCTATGGATTCAGCCTACCAGTCCTATTGGCAACGATGATAGGGGAAGCCCTCTTCGGGTTAGCCGGTGGGTTGTATCGGGGTAGTGAAAGAGGTACTGGTGGAGTTGATTTTTGGGCTGGGTTCACCGCGTTCATATTGACTTTTGTATACGATGTATTCACAAACATCGTTTCAGGGCTAACCGCTGGACTGCCCATATCTGTAGCGTTGGTGACTGGTATTCCCTTCATGTTTGCCCACGTGCTTAGCAACACAGTGTTCTTTGGACTGGGGTTCAAGCCATTGACGAACTCCATCCACAAGGTATTAGGTGATCAAAATGGATGAAAAAACACTCAAAATAATCGCAGCGGTGCTTCTATGCACCACCATAGGCTCAGGAGCCCTAGCGTTCCAATACAACTACCAGTTAACACAGCTAAGGGATGATTATGAATACACTCTCAGTGAACTGGAAGACTACACGATACTCGTGAATATCAAGATCGATGATGGAGAAACGGTCACATGGTATAATGATACACGGGTTAGTGTAGGTGCGTCTCTTCTCGATGCATCACTTGAAGCCGTTGAAATGGAGTATCAGACTTCAGAATATGGTGTCTTTGTCACCGCGATAGGCGGACTGGAAGGTGATCTCGCTCATTACTGGTTATGGAGTTACTATGATGAGGGTTGGGAGATGGGGGTAGTAGGCGCTGATCAGTATGTTCTCCATGATGGTGATATAGTGGCATGGACTTATACCTCATTTGAGTAGGATATACTATGGAGCATCTCAGAAAACTAGAGGATCTTGCAGACAAGACCGCCCCCGGTAGAACCCCAAGCTATACTCCGGCTCATATATTGTATGCCTTGATTTTTCTCCGAGATAACAAGGTGGGAAGAAAAAACCTAGCCTCTGAGCTGCGACTTGGTGAAGGTACTGTACGAACCATGTTAAACCGTCTCCTAGAGAGTGGTTTAATCGATACTGATCGTCAAGGTGTTTCACTAACCGAAGATGGCTTGAGTCTTCTTGATTCCATCAGGGATGCTGTTATCTGGTCGAGTTTTCCTAGAACCGATTTGACTCTAGGCGAATATAACTTCATGGTGCTTATCCGTGGATTCGCTTATAGGGTACGACTGGGGGTAGAGCAGCGAGATCAAGCCCTTATTCATGGAGCTAGAGGTGCAACAACCTTTGTTTACACTGATGGTGAATGGGTCATACCGGGGATAGAGCAGAGTATCAGCGATAAGATAGTAGATCATCTCGGTTCTTTTGTACCCACAGAGAATGATGTTGTTGTAGTGGGTTCGGGTGATGACTTGTTTTCAGCGACTCTGGGTGGATTAGCCGCTGCACTAGGCCTCTTTTAGGCTTCGTATTTTATGTCCTTTACTAAGAGTATGATGAGTACGCCGATAACAGTCATGGAGACCGCTAAGATGATCCATGGGAGGCTTGTACTGTAGCTGTAGATGTATCCGCTGAGCAGTGAACCAACAGTGATACTCATCATGGCGAGTACACCTGTTGCCCATGCACCGCCTGTTATCCATATGTTAGCGCCTCCTATGGCGGCTATCATTCTTCCTCGTTTGTCTGGTGGGGTCATGTCTATGAAGATTGATTGGAGCGCTGGGTTGATGAAGGTGTTTGGGATGGTTGTCAGTATCATCAGGATTACCACATGTACGTATGTGGTAGCGTGCAGGTACAGGTAGCAGGGTATCGAGGTTGCTATCATGCAGAGCCCGAGCACCCATTTCTTGCTATATTTGTCAACGAGTTTACCGGCTGGGAAACTCAATACTACGTAAATTGTGCCGGTGATTAAGCTGAGGCTACCCCATTGGCTCTTGGTTAGTCCTATGATCTCTGTGGCGCGTATTATCCAGAACGATGTTACAAGGCTCACAAAGAACGTGGAAGCAGCTACAAGCACACTGAATGTCATCAGGTGTCTTGGTGCTTCCTTAACTGTTTTTATGATGTCCTTGTAGGCTGTTACTAGTAAACTGGGAATCCCTTTGGCTGTGATCTTTATTCCTTCGCCTTCAACTGGTCTTACCTCGGTCAAGTACTTGTAACGTAGCGTAGCAACTATGAGAGCGACGAAGAATCCGACTGCATAGAGGCTTTTCACCGCAGGGATCATACCATACTTGTCTATGAGCCAGCCTCCAATGTAGGGTGAGGCTATGCCGAAGGCGCTTGGGATGGCCATGGTGGCTGAGAATCCTACTCCACGCATGTTTTCGGGTATGCTATCCGCCATTAACGCCTGCATTGCGGGTAGGTAGAATGTTACTAGGCTTTGCATGAACATGCCGATGGCTACCCATTGCCAGCTGTTTGTGAATACGTAGATTAGGAATGTGAACGAGTAGGCGTATGTCATGTATGCCATTATCTTGATTCGTCCATGATAATCTGCGATATATCCCCCAAGAGGGTACAGGAGCATTGAAGCGAAGTTACCAAGTGCTGTCACGAGACCAACCGTGGAGTAAACTCCCCCTAGCTCCATCACGTATAGCCCTATGTATGCCCAGACTATGTCTACGCTTACACGCCAAAGGCTACTGCATACTGTGAGTACCAGTATGTTGCCTTTCATGATTTGCCGTATCTCGGATAGCATATTTTACGCGGTACTGGACTCCTGTATGAGTTTAAACTCACCTATTCGGGTTAACGCTTTAATCAGGCTACGTCCCGTGTTCTTGTATGTATCACTTCGGCTACGGCTCAAACCTGAATCAAGAGTTTCTACAACAGTACTTACCCAGTGCACGGTTCGTGATGAAAGCGTATCTTCCCAACTATGAGGTGCAGTTCCGTTTCTGGAGTAAGAAACGGCAAGGCGGTATCAGCAGTATCATTGAGAAACCCGGAGGCTTAGTGCATGGGGTCATCTATGAATGCGATGAAAAAGAGATCAAGGAACTAGACATTCTTGAGAGCGTACCACAGGGGCTCTACAAGCGTGAAATATTCAAGGTACTTGGCGAAGACGGGGAATGGCATGACGCTGATCTATACAGGGTAGCCAATCCAAAGGGGCCGTTCACACCCGCTAAGGGCTATGTTGAGCTTATGCTAACTGGAGCGAAGAAACATGGTCTTGATCCCGAGTACATCAAGGTGATTGAGGCTATCTATGAGCGCTCAATCTAAGCTATAGACAACCTCGCCGTCAATTATTGTCTTCAAGACCTTTGCCTCAAGAATCTCCTCATGAGGCAGCGTAGTAATATCCCGATCCATTACTACAAAGTCCGCGAATTTACCCACCTCTATCGAGCCTTTCTCGTTTTCTGTTCCCTCAAGGTATGCTGCGTTCCATGTGTATGCCCTGATTGCGTCTAGGATGGGGATGGCTTCTTCTTTACAGAGGTAGTTTCCGCTTCTGGATTTACGTGCTACACAGCCATAGATACCAGTCAGAGCATAGCTTGAGCCAAAGCCGTCGCTGTTTCCAGCGGCAACTATTCCATGGTCCCTGAAGCTCTTCATGGGGTAATATCCGCATAGTCTGTCTGGTCCCAGTGCCGCGATGTGGCTGTCTCCAATAGGGTAACAGAAACCGATGCTGGCGCTGATATTGACGCCAAGCTCCTTGAATCGTTTAAGCTGACGGGGAAGCACATATCCTGCGTGCTCTATTCTGTGTCTATGATCATCCCATGGTTTGACCTTGAGAGCCTCCTCTATCGCATCAAGCGAGAGATCGATAGCTCGGTCTCCAATCGCGTGAATACACACCTGTAAGCCAGCTACATGACACCTTGTAACCTCATCAACAAGCTCCTCACGGGTACACCTGATGATACCCTTGTTACCCGGATCATTGGAGTAATCCTCATACAAGGCAGCCGTGAGACTACCCATGGCTCCATCAGTACCCACCTTGACGCTGACCACCCTGAGCCTATCACTCCACTTGAATGGGGTGCGTAATCCCTGTCGAGCCAGATCGCTTGTAGCGTAGCCCTTGTATGGTGTCATGCCGTCTGACATTAACCCGATTCTGATGTTGAGTTTCTTGTCCTTGTCTAGTTTCTGATAAGCCAATGCCTGTGGTGCCTTGATATGAGCCTCATGTATGCTGGTAAGACCCCAGCTAAGATACATCTCCTCCAGCACAGGCCAGTTCTCAGCAAGTATCTCCACCTCCTCCTCTGGAGTAGGTGATGGGAAGAGTTCACGCACCATATCCATAGCTGCGATCTCATCAAGTCTACCTGTGGGTTCCCCGTTTGCGTCTCTTTCTATATTGCCACCCGGTGGCTGAGGAGTATCTTTGTTGATGCCTGCGAGCCCAAGCGCCATCGTGTTCGCTACCCCGTTGTGTCCACCTGCTCGTCCAAGATAGATGGGGTGTTTTGTTGATGCCTTGTCTAGATCGTGGCGGTTCGGGAACCGTATATCGCTCCACTGGGTCTCATCAAACCATGACCCGATTACCCATTCACCGGGTTTCTTGTTCTCCGCTTTAGCACGTAGGCCTTCGATTACTTCTTCTAGGCTTTTCATTGGTGCACAGTCTACCCAGTCAAGCTGTAGCCCTTTCCTGATACAGTGCTCATGTGTGTCAATGAAACCGGGGAGCAGTAGCTTGCCCTCCAAGTCGATTTTAGTGGTTTTTTCGTGGGCTAATGCAAATATTTCCTTGCTTGTCCCTACCTTGATTATTTTTCCATCTCGGACGGCTACGGCTTCAGCTTCCGAGCCATCCTTGTCCACCGTGTATACTTTCCCGTTGTAGAGAATCATATCAGCTCCAAACACTTTATCCAAAAGAAGACACCCAAGAATCGAGTGTGATTAACCTATATAATACTCGCTCCATAGAACTGTGATCAATTTGAGCGACTGGATCGTCACAGTATTCCTCGGAGACAGTCTAACCACAGGATTCCAACAGGGACCAGGATATTTCCCACCCCGCTATTATCCCTTCACAAACATGCTGGAGTCGGCTCTAAGAAGACAATTAACATCACTGGGCTCGGAGAGGGACTTGGTGATTGTTAATCAGGGAATGGACGGAGACAGCACAGGTGGGATGCTTCACCGGTTCAAAAGTAGTGTGGCGCCAGAGAACCCTGATGTGGTGCTCATTTGGGGTGGAATCAACGATCTAACCTCAAGACATCCTCCAGAGGATATTTTCCCGATTATTGTTGACCTACTGGAGAATACTCAAGCGATTAACGCGGTGCCAATTTTGTTGAATGTGGCTCCTGTAGCTGGGCCTCATTTCAACGAGACTATTATGGAGCTTAACGAGCTTACTGAAAACTACTGTAATGAGCATGGTGTCAGGTTTGTTGATGTTTTCAAGCTGTTGGTGGATGATGAGGGTAAGCTCGCTGATGAGTTTTCCAATGATGGTGTTCACCTTAGCATCAGGGCGTATCAGAAACTCATACCAGTCTTGTTCAACGTGATAATGGAATCTATATCCGAACTCATCTAACTCGCGCAGCATTTATAACGGACTTCAGTATATCCGTGGTGAGGCTTGGAAGTGACCAAGAAAAGAAGCAGCGGAGGACGCAGCAAGGGAGGGAAAGGGCGATCCGGCATGGTCCAATGCAGCTATTGCGGCGCCCAAGTACCACGAGATAAGGCTAAACGCCAGACTAAGTACACGAGTCTTGTGGACTCAAGAATCTTAAAGGAACTTCGTGATCAGGGAGCGAGTGTAAACCGCACCAAGACCACCAAGTATCTCTGTATCAGCTGCGCGGTTCACCGCGGTGTAGTAAACATCCGGAGCAAGGAAGATCGTAAGTATGTTCCACGTCGCCGGAGACCAAGAAGAAGTAGTAGTTAATCCTACTTTTTCTCTATCATTTTTTTAAAGTAAGTTATTCTCTGAACCACAGTGATTAGTGCCAATACGGCTAGTATGATTATACTGTAATTCAAGACCGGTGGATACCAGAAAGACATAATACTACAGATGCTCAGGAAGGTCATCCGCTCGGCGCGCTCAGCTAAACCAATCCCCGCCATCTTAACACCCTCCATCTCGGCACGAGCCCTTGTATAACTCACAAGCATTGAGGCGAATAGGGTTACTAATCCAATGACTTGGTTACAGAGACCCGCGACTATTATGCCTGTATAGATTACCGCGTCACTGTATCGATCAATTACGCTGTCAAAGAAGCCCCCAAACCGTGTAACCTTTCCAGTACTACGGGCGAGTACTCCATCAACGGCGTCTACCAGTCCAGAAACCGTGATAAGAACCCCGGCATAGACTAAGAAAACCCTGTTACCCGGCACCAAGAAAAACAAGTAACCCGTAACAGTGGCTAGTACGCCTCCAAGGACGGTTAGCATATTGGGTGTGATGCCTAGTTTACCAAGGGGGGTTACAGCTGACTTGACTGTTGCCTCGAACTGTTTCTTGAGCTTGCTTGAGACCAATTTCTGGGGAAAAGAAGCTAAGCCTCGGTAAAAGCTTATCCTAGACGCTCAGCGATACCCTCCGCCGCGACGAGCCCAGTTGCTGCCGCTCCAATGATTCCCCTGCTTACTCCTGCACCATCCCCCGCTACGTAGAGGTTAGGTATCCTTGTTCTGAGCTGTTTATCGGTGGCTATTCGCATGGCGTAGAACTTTATTTCTGGACCATAGAGTAGTGTGCTGTCGCTGTTGATGCCGGGCATTACCTTGTCCAGCATCTCTAAGCCCTCTGTGAGGTCTGTGATGATTCTTTGGGGGAACGCCATGGTGAGGTCTCCCGGGGTTACATCTCTGAGGGTAGGTGATACGTGGCTTCTGTCGATACGTTCCCATGTACTCCGTTGGTGTTTACGCAAGTCTCCAAGTCTTTGGAGTATCGGCTTATGTCCTCCCAGCGTGTTTGCGAGCTGCGCTATCCTGTGTCCATAGACTGTGGTGTTTTCCAGTGGCTGTGTTAGGCTCATACGTGTTAGGAGCGCGAAGTTTGTGTTTCGGCTCTTTGTGTCTCTCATGCTGTGTCCGTTTGCTCCGAATAATCCGTCGCCGTAGGGTTCTCTTACGACGAACCCGGCAGGGCATACGCAGAATGTTCTGACAAAGTCGTCGTAGCTTGGGGTGTACATGTGGAATTTGGGGTCCCAGCATCCGTAGCCGTGGATTACCTCGTCCATTACCTCGTTGGGTACCTCGACTCTGACGCCAATATCTATGGGGTTATACTTCATGGGAACATTGTTTTTGTTCATCTGGTCTATTAGCCACTGGCTGCCTATCCTACCGGGTGCTAGGAGCACTGTATCAGCGGGGAAGGTCTCGTCATCGTTGACTACGGCGGTTACTTTTCCATCCTTGACTATGATGTCGTTTGCACTTGTCTTGAGTCTGATATCGACGCCGTTATCCAGTAGGTGTTTCTGCATTCGTGCCATCACATCAGGTAGATAATCGGAGCCAATGTGGTTCTGCTCTATCTTGACGAACTTGATGCCGGCTTTGCTTGCCTCTGTTTCTAGTTTCTTCAAGCCCTCCTCGTCGCTGTGTGCCATCTCGACGCCTAGTTCTGTGAAGCTGTCTCTGATCTGGTATGTGAGTTTCCATGCTTCTTCTGGTGTCATGAACTCTGTGAGGTCTCCACCGATCTGGGGGTGGAAGTTGAGTTTGCCGTCGCTGTGGAGTCCGCTGCCTCCTACGAAGTTTCTTTTTTCGAGAATTGTGACGCTGTGGTTTTTCCCTAGTCTGTGGGCTGCCCATAATCCGGCTGGTCCGGCTCCGACGATAACGATCTTGCTCAATGGTTACCGTTGTTATTGCTCCTTTTCTAGCCTTTTAGGAGTATCGATTGGTTACTCTGTTTCCTTGGTGCTGATTAACCGGGGCTCTGGTAGGGATCAAGATCGAAAAGAAGCCTTTCTGGGCTATCTTAGCTGCTTGGAGCCTGTATTAGGGCGGAGACGTTGATACCCCCTCCCCCCCCCTATGGTGGGGGTTTGAGAAGTTGCCTGTATCCCTGCATATCCCAGTAGATGAGTAACATAACAGGGATCATGATCACCAAGACATACATCATCACAGCGTCTAACGTGACGCTCCAGAGGAACCAGATCACTACACACGAGAAAATAAAATAAATTCCTAGTTGTCTGACCCTGAGTGAGACTTTCTGCCCGAGTATGTCTGGTGGGAATAGTTCAATCCAGATTGAGTTTGTAACCTCTACTCCAAGTTCCTTATAGAGTTCCAGTAGCTTGGTTCCCCAGTAGATGTATCCCTTTGTCTTTTTCCCATGAAGTGTCTGGGTTATCGTGATGTTTACATGTATGTTTTCATCGAATCCAGAGATTCTTATCTGTATGTTCTTGGGTAGACTATCCGTTGGTCCTGTACTATATTGTAAGACCTCTGCGTTGTAGTATGCCTCAAGGTCTGTGGGTGGGTTTTCTTTTGTTACACTTAATCCGTTGAAACGAAGCCAGACGTTAATGGTATCATAAACCTCTTCAACGGTGCCTTGACGCACTATTATGCTCTGATTGTAGGGGACTGTTCTTGTGAACACGTGCACTCAGTATCTGTTATTGTAAGGTGAAATAAATCATACGCTCATAACGCTAATTGAAGCAGTTCTCTCCGAGTAATCATTCCAGTTATCTTCTCTCGTTTTTTCAACAAGACCGCGTTCTCGTTCATGAGTACCTGAAATATCTCATGGAGCGATGCGTCTTCCGAGTACTCGGGAATGTTTTCCAGTAACCCCGTCTCATCTATAGTCAACTCCTTGAATCTCATAATCCAAGTCTCGGTTGGCTCGTTTTCAGGTGGGAAAAGAAAACCATGTAACAGTGTTGGAAGAGTTACTACCCCGATATATCCTTCCTCTGATCTAACGATGACCTGCTGAAGCCGGTGTTCAAACATTTTGTCTGCAAGGTCTTTGACCCTGTCCTTGTTTGATGCCCATATTATCTGTTCGCTTGGTATCATGAGCGTTGTGACTGGGACATTCTTGGGGATTGATGAGAACCTGCTTGCTAGGTACATCATGAGGCTGTGTGCCTCATCGTATAGGAGTCTGCGGTTTCCGCTGAGGAGTTTGGAGACCTGTGACTGGGATAATCCTATTTCTTCTCCTAGTTCTAGTTCGCTTATATTGTGTTCTCTGCGTCTTTCCTGTATCTCGTATAGTAGGGATTCCTTTGATGGGATTCGTGTGGGGTGGTGGGCGTCACTACTCATATTCTAAAATCGAATATCTATATAATTAAGTATTCTCAAACCACGCAACTGGTATGGAAACACAGGAGAAAAACATCAAAGGCTTCATGCTAATCTACTCAGGACAGATATTCTCACTATTCGGCTCATCACTGGTAAGATTCGCACTCATATGGTGGCTAACACAACTAACAGGATCAGCACAGGTACTTGCTACAGCTAGTCTGATGGCGTTTCTCCCAGACCTAGTCATCGGTCCATTTGCTGGGGTTCTTGTTGATCGTCTTGACCGGAAAAAGATAATGATCGCAGCAGATGGATTCACAGCGCTAGCAACAGGCGTCTTGGCTATACTGTACTTAAGGGGAAGCCTTGAGGTGACGTATGTTTATGGGCTTCTTCTCGCAAGAAGCCTTGGGACTGCCTTTCATTTCCCAGCTATGGAGTCATCCATCGCTCTCATGGTCCCAAAGAATCAGCTTCAACGAGTCTCAGGTCTAAAGCAGAGTGTTAATGGGTTGATCAACATCGTTGGTCCTCCTGTTAGCGCGTTTCTTATCGCATTCCTTCCACTGGAGTGGATACTAGCCATAGATATTGTAACCGCGTTGGTCGCTATTCTGCCCTTACTGGTAACGAGTATTCCCAGTCCAGAGAACAAGGATAAGCGCATAACCGTATCATCTGTTCTCTCTGACTTTAAGGCAGGGTTCGATTTTCTGTTGGGTTGGAAGAGTCTGCTATTATTTGCTCTCATGATTATGCTTGTGCATATCGTTGTGATTCCCGCAATGTCCTTGATGCCTCTTCTCGTTACTGACATATTTGGAGGCGAGGCAACAGAGTTCGCCCTTATAGAATCTGTATTCGGTGTGGGCGTATTAATCGGTGGATTAACCTTGACTGCTTGGGGTGGCTTCCGTAAAAAAACCAAGACCATCATCTCCTCCCTCATCCTCTGTGGCGTCGGGTTCCTCATAGTCTGGATGGCACCAAGTGCCCAGTTTTACATCGGGATACTTGGTACATTCATATTCGCTTTTTCCGTAAGCATCGTCGCGGCATCAATCGGGGCACTTCAACAAACAGTGATCCCTTCTGAGATACAGGGGCGAGTATTCACATTGATCAGAAGTGCAACAAACGCCATGCCTGCCTTGGGGCTGGCTATTGCTGGTCCTATAACGGAGAGTATTGGGATCAAGTCTTGGTATCTTGCTGGTGGATTGGTGTTCATCATTGTTGGGGTTGCTGCTGGGTTGATCAGGGATGTACGGGATATTGAGGAGCAAAGAGTACATGGTGATGTGTTTGAGGCTCAGAAACAGCATCAGCATTTACCTTGATTAGTTAGATTGGAATCCTAGTTTAGTATTGCACCGCTCCAATAATTTTGCTTATTTTTGTTAAAAACCTCTTAAATATCGGTATGATATGTTGCTATGCGTGTAAGGATTCCTTTGGTGCATTAAATGAAAGACAGTATGATAGTTGATAGCCCCCTCAACTTGGGGAAAATAGAGGTTCTAAGAGCCTCAGACATGTTCAACGGAGACCCAGAGCCCAGAAGAGGAAAAGTAAGAGACGTCTACGACATGGGCGACCACATGTACATCGTCACAACAGACAGAATAAGCGCCTTTGACGTAGTCTACCCTACACTTATCCCACACAAAGGACCAAGCCTCCACGCCCTGAGCCTATTCTGGTTCAAGGAAACAGAGGACATAATCAAAAACCACCTACTCGAAGTAGTTGACGAACGCACAGTCAAAGTCGTTAAAGCGAAACGCGTTGACGTAGAGTGGGTGTGCAGAGCATACCTCTACGGCTCCGCATGGAGAGCATACAACAAGGGAGCAAGAACCATCAGCGGAGTAAATCTACCCGATGGACTAGTTATGGCTGAGGAGTTACCCGAGGTTATACTGACCCCCACCACCAAGGAAGACAGCGGACACGACTTGGAGATCAGCAAAGCTGAGGCAATCGAGAGAGGTCTCAGCACCAAGGACGAGTGGGAGCTACTTGAGGAAGCCACATTCAAGCTATTCGAGCGGTATCAGCAGGTCTCAAAGAAACACGGATTAATTATACCCGACTTTAAGCTAGAGTTCGGCACTGTAGGCGACGAGTACATCCAGATCGATGAACCGCCAACCCACGACAGTGCACGATACTGGGCAACGCAATTCTACGAGCCCGGTAAACCACAGGAAGCCACATGCCTAGACAAGGAGTTCCTAAGAAGCTACCTACGAAACATCGGCTACATGGGTGATGGACCACCACCAACTATACCCGCTCCAGTTGTACGTGAGGTAAGCAAGCGCTGTATCGCATCATACAAGGTGCTCAGCGGACAAGCCAAGCTTGAAGATTTCAACCTAAAGACCGTAGACCAGGTAATGGAGGAGCTATAGTGGAGCTTCGGGAAAAATGCGGCGTATTCGGCATCTATAGCCCGGATGAGCAGGTTTTCCCGTACCTCTACTGGGGCATGCTAGCCCAGAACCACCGTGGACACCAGAGCCACGGCTTCGCCACCTACAACGATGGCTTGGAGTTCTACACTGAACTCGGACTTATCCCACCAATAAAGGAGCCTGGGCAAGAGAGTCGCGTCAAACAGCTTCCCGGAAATATTGGAATCGCAAACGTCAGATACACTACAAGTGGTAGTAACGAGTATGCTGCCCTCTGCTATGATGCTATGCCTATACTGAGTGTAGGTGAGTCACGTAGCCTAGTACTGAGCTTTAACGGTAACATCGTTAATGTTAGGGAACTTCAAGAAGCAGTTGGAGTAAGCAAGGATACATCAGACAGCCATGCGCTTGCTGCGATGATAGTTAAGAAACTGGAAGAGACTGGCAGTTTACCAAAAGCTGTCACTGAGTTGATGAAGATAGTTGACGGAGCCTACAGCATCACTGGTATTCTTGATGACGGTACATTGTTTGCCTTCAAGGACCCTTGGGGGCTGAAGCCCCTCTGTTATGGGTTCAGTGACGGTAAATACGCGTTCAGTAGCGAGAGCACAGGACTAGCCATCAACGGCATCGAGTGGCAGCGTGAGCTCAGACCCGGCGAGTTACTGATAGTAAAGGATGGGATGATGTCCCAGGTGCAAGCATATCCATCGAAACAGCAAGCGTTCTGTGCCTTCGAGTACGCCTACTTCAGCAGACCCGACAGCAGGTTCAACGGAAAATACGTCTACGAGGTACGCCGAGACCTGGGTGCAGCCCTTGCAAGAATATACAAGAATACTGTTGATCGCTGTGATGTGGTTGTGTGTCTGCCTGAGAGCGCAAACGATGCAGCCTATGGATTCCACGAGGAGTCTGGGCTCAGATGGGAGATGGCGTTAAGACGTCACCGATATGTTTCTCAGCGTGCTTTCATCACTGATGGTGTGGACCGCCAGAGCGTTATCTATCGTAAGCTCAACATATTGGCGCCAAAAATAGTGGGCAAACGCATCGCAGTAGTGGATGATAGCATCGTTAGGGGTGATACCATGCGTGGTAACATCAAACGTCTCAGAGAAGCAGGCGCACGAGAGGTACACCTATTCATCAGCTACCCGAAGATCATCGGACCCTGCTTCTACGGAATCGACATGAGCACCTACAGCGAGCTAATAGGCGCAAGGATGAACTCAGAGGAGATGGCAAAGGAACTTGGCGCAGACAGCGTCAACTATATGCCCATCGAGGAGTACATCAAAGAGACTGGCATGAGACGCGACCAGCTATGCCTTGGCTGTATATCCAACAAGTATCCGACTCCAACAGCTGACAAGATCGCCTCTGATATACGTGAAGAACTGGCTAAAGGCGGCGAAGAGAAGGGCAGAGCCTACGAGTAGCCCTATTTTTTAGCTTCTATTTTATGGATTGATAATGTTAGTATTATCAGTGCCGTGAATCCAGCGACCTCCGGGCTTACACCTTGAGGTGTTACCTGTGTGTCTGATTTCTCGCTGTAGATTATCTCGTACCCGTTATCTGTTTCTTCTAAGAATATGATGTGGGTTTTTGTTGTGTCTATGTTGCTTGCTGGTATCTGTATCTCTAGTTCTGCCACTGAGCCCTTGGCATAGGATGGTGCCATCTCTATTGTCTCTGTCTTGAGTATTCTATCGACCTGTACAATTGATACTTGTTCTTCCTCGATGGTCTTGGTTTCTAGTATCCTGCCTTCTATTATGAGGTCGGCTGTTTCCCATCTTCTCTCGTTTGGTGTGATGGCGGTACATGCGATGGGTGTCACCAGCATCATAAAAACTAAGACCTGTATCCAACGTGTCTTGTCACTTGGTCTCATATTATTGTTTGACACCACAGTGGGCAATTTAATAAGAGCGTCACCAGATACCCTCAACATGGCAAACGTATCAATTATAATCGGCAGCACATCAGACCAAGAACTAGGCGACAAAGCAACCCAGATACTAGATGACTTCGGCGTCACATACGACCTACAAGTAATCAGCGCCCACAGAAACCCAGAGAAACTCGCAGAATACGTCAAGAAAAGCCCAGCAAAAGTGTTCATTACCATCGCTGGATTAGCTGCAGCACTACCCGGCGTAGTAGCAGCCCAGACCATCAAACCCGTTATTGGAGTACCCAAAGAAGTAAAACTCGGAGGACTGGACAGCTTACTAAGCATAGTCCAGATGCCAACAGGTGTACCTGTAGCCACAGTGGGCATAGATGGAGCAAAAAACGCATCACTCCTAGCCATTGAGATACTCGCACTACAGGACGAGAAGCTAGCGGAGAAACTCAACGAGTACAGGGAGAAAAGAGCCCGATCATAGAAAAATACTCCCAATAACGTCTTCTTATCGATAAAAAACCTATAAAATCAGTTATTATATTTTATACACTCTCTGTCAAACTATTAGACGTTTTTAAACCTATTCTAAAGACCTGAAAAGGTTTAGTACCTTATCTACAACCCTTATTCTCTTTTAGAACTGTATTTCAATTATATATTCAAAACAGGGAGAAATAAAGCCTCTTTCTCCGAAATCAATAAATAATATGGGTGCATGTGTGTGTCCTGACCCCAGGTTTAGCGAAATATGACGCCAAATTTGAGGCCAGACAGAAGATGACACAAGTGATACGCAAAGGGGTCTCGACTTGGCTCAAAATAAATGCCTTAGCTATTCTAGTTGGTATAGTGGGCGGTTTAGGTTCAATAGTATTCAGACAGATGATAGGATTCTTTCAGTACATATTCTTCGATGTGCTGCTGCCTAGAGTCACATACATGGTGGGTGGCTATAACATTGGAGTAATATTGCTCCCAACTATAGGTGCCCTCATAGTTGGACCAATAGTAAACAAGGTCGCCCCAGAAACTAAGGGGCACGGTGTACCAGAAGTCATAGAAGCTGTAGCCATAAACGAGGGCGTCATACGCACAAGAGTAGCCGCCGTCAAGATACTGGTATCAAGCCTCACCATCGGCTCTGGAGGCAGCGTTGGACGAGAAGGCCCAATAGCCCAGATAGGCAGTAGCTTCGGCTCAGCACTCGGACAATGGTTCCATCTCGATGAATCCTATCGTAAACTGCTTGTGGTTTGTGGTCTCAGTTCAGGTATCTCTGGGACTTTTATGGCGCCACTCGGAGGAGCCATCTTCGGGATCGAGGTAATCTACGGAGGAATAGCTCCCTATGATGTGATTCCTGTTTTCCTCTCATCAGTTGTGGGTTTCTTTGTGACGGCTGAGGTATTTGGACTAGCCCCAGCTTTCGTATTACCCACGTATCGCTTCACAAACCCATTGGAGCTTGGATACTTTGTACCCATAGGTATACTATTCGGTTTACTCAGTATTGTCTGGACTCGTGGATTATACAGGTTTGAGGATTTCTTTGACGCACTATCAATCCCTGAATGGTTCAAGCCAAGCATCGGAGGATTTCTAACAGGCATTCTAGGTATGTTCTTCCTCTCCTATGGAATCCTCGGCACCGGATACGAAGGATTAGAGATGGCAATAGCCGGAGAACTATCACTGAAACTCCTACTGATCCTTGGAATAGTCAAACTGGTAGCAACAAGTCTCACCGTTGGGAGTGGAAGTAGTGGAGGGATTTTTGCTCCAAGCCTCTATATTGGTGGAATGTTTGGAGGAGCACTTGGCTTGTTAATGATGGGGATGCCCTTCGCCGCATCTGAGCCCTTTGTTTACAGTCTAATTGGTATGGCGGCTTTATTCACTGGCGCAGCACGAGCACCCTTGACCTGTATCGTTATGTTACCTGAGATGAGTGAGAATTATTACCTGTTCCCACCGTTGATGCTTGCTTGTGCCTCAAGCTACTTCATCAGTATGCTGCTCATGAGAGACAGCATATACACAATCAAACTCAAACGCAGAGGTATCAACGTGGACAAACCCATTAGCCCACTGCATCTTGTCCATGTATCAGATGTGATGACGCCAATCGGGGACGTAGTATCCGTGAAGCCCGATACGCCACTCAGTGTTGTGAATTTCATTATGTGGGAGACTGAGCATACAGCGTTCCCTGTAATTGATGAGAACCATTACTATGGGATGCTAACCTTTGAGATAATGACTCATATTCCAGAGGAAAAACGTGAAACTCACAAAGCAAAGGACGCCGCGGATAAAACCATACCCATTGTAAGGCTTGATGATAACCTGTACTCTGTTATGGAGAAGATTAGCGACCATGACTGCGAGATACTGCCCGTCTTGGATGAAAACGAGGTAATACAGGGTTTAATCAGCGACAGCGATGTACTGCACGCCTTCAGTATCGGAGAGAAAAAGATGAACCTCTTCAACTAACCAAATTTTTCCTGTTGAGATTCTTTCCACAGTGATGACAGGTATTTTCATACCAAGAATAGGGTTCACCACATGAAGGGCACCGCCAATGTTTCTCCTGTTCCGCTAGATACTTGGTCTGGTCTGCCATCATCCATATCATGTTCTGTCTGATGTTCTCGCCTCGCTCAGAGCAGAAATCCTCCATACTCCTGTATCTTTCGCAGCTATAGTCCCAGAAAGAGTCACACTGGTAACAATAATCCAATCCCTTCTCCTCAAGACACTTCCAAGGCCAACACTTGCGGCACTTGGGCCACTTTTCCTCCTCTGGCGCGAAACAACCATTACACTTGACCATATCAAGCTCTACTTTCTGCTCCTTAGCCACTTCTCTAAGAAAATCTCCACAGTCTCTTTCAGCCCTATAGACATAGCATGCTCCGCAGTAGATGCCGCAACGTGATAACAGGTTTTGGTTCACGCAGAATATGCATTGCTGTTTAGCTATAATGTTTTGTAAAAAATGGATATGGAAAGATAGTATCGCTGTTAGTAGCTCTTGGGCTCAGGGTCACGTATCAGGCTACCCGCAGTACAGTGGATACTTCCACTGTTCTTGGGGCGAACCAGCGTCGCAACATCTACCTCGACTACCTCGATGCCGATGCTCTCAAACCACTTTGTCGCCTTAGGGTTTCCCTCGTTCACCATGATCTTTCTTGGCTCAAGCACTACTCCTGTGTTTGGGGCTCGCTTCACGTATGGGTTTCTTGGGTCCCGTGTATGCACCTTGACACAGACTTCCTCTGGTGGGTCGATGAACTCCCAGTTCATCTCAGCCTCCATCCACTTCTTCAGGTATGGGTCTACATCCCTTGGGTCTTGTACCGTGGTGTGTCGATCAACTAGGCTGTAGTGGCTTACTGCTACCCTTGATCCGTAACCGGGTTGGATGCGTATATCGACCTCTGGGTCTTGGGCTTTGATGATGTTTGCGAACTGGATGTGTCCGGACTCGTTTGCCCTCATTAACTCGGGTTCCTGACTGTTGCTTCTTGGGAAATGTACGCCTATGATGAGGTGTTTCTCATCCATCCAGCCTATGCTTCCGCCCTCTGCCATGCCCTTGTCCATGATCATGCCTACTACTGGGCAGCCTAGCTCTGCTAGTGTCTGGTAGGTATATTTTTCCTCGCCTTTTCTCATCCAGTCATACATCCTGAGGATGATCTGACCATAGACCCCAGCGTGACAGACATCATCAGTGTAAACAGCCTTCACCTGATACGGGGGGTCGTTGTCCTCTGGCTTACGGATAACCACCTCGACGCCCTCCGCTTTATACGCGTCAACTAGGTTTAGGTGGTCCTCAACAAGCTCATCAAGTGGAATCTTGGACGCCATCCTCCATGCAGGAAGGTGGCTCTCATAAGGTGGGAAGGGTGTCTTCTGTCCAATGGTCTCAAACTCTGGTCCGGGTCTATGGAGTAACACCATGCGTAATTTTCCTACGTTGGTGTTTGCCTTCCATTTTCGTCCCCAGACCTTCTCCATCTCGTCCCCGAAGTTGCTCAGAACCTGCGGGTGATACTCAATATACTGTTCCCGTAGGCTGTAGCCGGTGTTTTTCTTGAACTCGTCGTCATCTACCGCCATCTCAGCCTGGAACTCGCCTTCACTAAGTGCCATAAAATCAAGAACTGATACACGTTTCTCGTATTAATTATCTTGGGGCGTTTACTCGTGTCTGAGTGCCTCAACAGGGTTCATGTTTGACGCTCTCCAAGCTGGGTGTAATCCGCTTAGAACACAGGTTATCATGGCGAATCCTACTATGAGTACGCCTAGGGTTGGTGATGTGGCGCTTGGGACTTCAGTGAAGTGGCTTATGATGTAACTGAGACCGAATCCTACAAGGGCTCCTATGATGCCTCCTACTACTCCGGTGAGTATGGCTTCGCTCATTACCATCTTCATGATATCCATGCTTTTTGCGCCCAGTGCTTTCATGGTACCTATCTCTTTTGTGCGTTCCATGATGCTGACTGTCATGGTGTTGATTATTCCGACTCCGGCGACGATGAGGCTTAGTCCGGCTATTCCGCCTAGAACCGCGTTCATGGTGTTCAGTACGCTGTTGAGGTTCTCCATACTCATATCCATGGTCCAGACATTCACGTAGCCAAGCGTCTCCTCGATGGCTTCGGCTACCTCTGGTACTTGGTTGATCTCAAATGTGCATAGCTTGATCAGGTGGATAACTCCTTCAGTCTCGTACATCTGCTCAAATGAAGACATGGGAATATACATGCTGGCGCTGGATTGGCTGCCTATTCCTGATGCCGAGTCGGTGATTATCCCAACGATTCTGAACGTGTATTGATGCTCTTCTCCGCCTCTCATGTAGGTGACAGTGAGGCGATCACCAATCTCATAGAGAGGCTCATCGACACCAAAAGGCTGGACCAATGCCTTGGTAACTACCGCGACGCCCTTATCGTTTCGTGTGAAGTATCTTCCTTCAAGCAGTTCCCAAGCGCCTGATATCAGGAAATACTGCTCGGATACGCCAGTCACACTCGTATAGTAAAACTGACCCTGAACCTTGTACGCACATGTGCCGCCAAAATTCATGGGGGTCACGTTTTCAACGCCATCAATGGACTCAATTATCCTCATATCTCGCCAGTCAAGCTGAACCGGTGTCCTGTAGCCCTCGTTGGAGGAATAGACGTTGATCACGTTTGGACCGAAACCCATTATCTGGTCAGAGATATCCTGTCTCATACCATCAGTAACACTGATGAGACCACCTACAGCCGCACATCCTATGAGGATTCCAACAAGGTTCAGGAGGAATCTGAGCTTCTTGTCAGTGGCGGTACTGAAGCTGATACGCACTACATCATCAAGCCTCACTTGATATCCCTCCTACTCTCACTCATCGCGCAGAGCCTCCACAGGATTCAGATTAGACGCCCTCCAAGCAGGATAAACACCAGAGATAACACACGTGATAATGGCGAAGAAAGTGACTGTAATCCCCAGATCAAAGGTGATCTGAGGCGGAAGTCCGATGTAACCTCCAATTACCGTGCTGAGCAAGAACCCGACACCTGCGCCAAGTCCTCCACCTACAAGTCCTGTTACCATTGATTCGCTGATGAAGAGGAAGAGTACGTCTTTGTTGGTGGCTCCGATTGCTTTCATTACTCCTATCTCGCGGGTTCGTTCCATGACGCTGATGGTCATGGTGTTGATAATGGTGACCCCTGCAACGATCAGGCTTATTGCGGCGATTCCACCGAGTACAGCATTGATTGTGCCTATTAATTGGTCTACTTCCTCCATGATCATGTCCATGGAGTAGTAGCCGATGTCATCAAACTCCTCATCGATATACTGCTTGATTCCCGTTACATCCTCAAGGGTCTCGGCTTTGAGGTCAATTGCCACGTATTTTCCATTCATATCATAGATTTGCTCATAGTAGCTCAGTGGAATGATTATGAGGTCATCAATGCCTGTTGTTGCGATCCCTGAGGTCAGCTTTATTATTCCAATTATTCGTACAGAGTATTCAAGGGTCTCACCATTTACCACCGAGGTGAGCCTGATCCTGTCACCTACACTGTATCGTTGCTCGTCATCAACATTCCACACATTACTCCCAAGTAGAGCCACACCATAATCGCTGTTCTCGAATAATCGTCCGTCCTCAAGCTCGTTCTCACCGCCATGGACGATGAAGTAATTTGTGTCAACCCCAGCGACTTGGTTACGCTGAACCTCACCCCTATAATCATATGTAACATAGCTTCCAGCCATAACCGGCGCAGCAGCCTCTACACCGGGGATATTTCTCAGCTTACTCAGATCCCTCCAGTCGAGAACATTGAAAGCCTCGTCCCCACCGGCTACAGGGAAGACCTGTATTGTGTTTGTACCAAATATCGATATATCATCAACTATACTGGTCCTCATACCGCCTGTCATAGAGATGATCCCAGTAACAGCGGCACACCCAATAATTATACCAATAAGGTTGAGGCTGAACCTGAGTTTCCTCTCAGATATCCCCTCCACGGACATGGCAGCGAAATCCAGTATGTTCATCGATTATCTCCCTAAGTGTAATTACATGCCTAATCTAATGTCTCTAGTATTGGATTCTGATTGAACCTGCATTGATTTCTTCTCTCTCACTTGACGCATCATATCAGTAATTCATGAGAATCGGTTTAGGTTATAAACGGTTTTTCAGGATTATTACCTAATTAATTCATAATCCATACGCGAACCCGTATCAATTATTGAGGGGTCTGGTGCCCCGATGGGAGCCCAAAAAGGGGGTTGCTGGTCGGAAGGAAGAGAGAGGGTCTACGCATGGATTCTCTTCAATGACGGGCTCCAGATCGGGGCAGTCAGCATGATTAGTAGCCGAGTCCTGCATCATTGGCTACTGGGTGTGGCTTTAACGGGTACTCAAGTACCTTCATCAAAGCCTTGAGGGCTTGTGTGAGTTCTGATTCCTTTTTTTCTTGGGGTTCTTCGGTTGTCATCTTGACGGTTGAGAGACCCGCGTTTTGGTTATAAACACTTTTTCAAGATTATTACCTAATTTGATCCAAATCAATACCTAGTCTTACAGTATCCAAAAGGAGTAGGTTTTAAACGCTCATCTACAAGAATATCCGTAAGCTGGTCTATCGCATGGCTCAACGGAACCGTTACACCAAACACGTCATACAGTGGCTCATAGCCGGGTCACGTGGCGGTGTAAACAGGGGCAAGATACTTGAGACCCTCCGTCAGGAACCCATGAACGCGAACCAGCTTGGTGAGGCCATTGGCGTCGATTACCGTACCATTAGACATCATCTGGAGATCCTTGAGAAGAACGGGATGATCACCAGTATGGGTCCTAGGTATGGTACCATGTACTTCATATCCGCTAACCTTGAGGATGCTTGGGCGGATTTTGAAGAGATTTGGAACAGAATTGGAACAAACAATAATAGTGATGGTGATTAGCAAGGTGCAGATGAACAGGAAACAACAGATAGCTCTCCTCATAATCGGGGCTTACTTCGTGGTCAGCGTAGCTGCGAACCTAGACCAGATAATGATTAGTGAGGATGAGATTCTCTTCCAGTTGCTTAACGATGAGCGTATACTGATTGACCCTGATCTAGGGAGTCTTGATGAGGAGAACCTAAGCCTCCTGAGCCGCCAGATCACAAGCTATGTGCAGGGCAAGATACTGATCTCAGCCGTCAACACCATACTGTTGGTTTACCTGTTCGCCAACTACCTAGACATGTATCGTACCACCAAGAGCAGCTTCACCCTAGGACTCGTATTCCTCAGCGCAGCTCTCCTCAGCTATAGCCTATTCACAAACCCCATGCTATTGAGCATCACCAGTGGCAACGGAGGACTCCAGATAGTCCAGTACTTCAACTTCCTACCCGACCTCTTGACCACCATGGCGTCAACGATACTCATCTACCTGAGCCGACAATAGCTATATTTCGGCTATCTCAGCCATCTGTACGTATTTTGGTTCAGTCAGTATCTCGTTTACTCTGGTTCTTAGACTGATTATCTGGTCCATGGTGAGCCGTTTTAGATGTCCGTCGTATATCTTGTGACCCTTGGGGAACAAGGCGATGTGGTGTCCCCTGATCTGGTGAGTCTGTTCGTGGGCTCGACCCATGAAGTGAAGATGCATCTTGGCTCCACCGGGTGAATCGACGCCCCAGTTACCGAGGTCTTCATAGTTCATCCGTTCGATGCCTAGTACATCATACATGGCTTTGCCTACTGCCATGCTTATTCGCATAAAGTCTATGGCTTCCTCAAATGTTAGGTCTGATCTGTCTGTGACTTGATCTTTTTTGATTAGTATTAGGTGTCCGCCGTCGTCTCTGCAGTTGAGGGGTGAGTCCGGGTTGATCACCTTGTAGTATTTATCTTCATATACAGTGTCTTTGTCCACTGTGTTTCACACCTTGACTTCGATGGATTCTGTATAAAACGTCATCGAGTTTATCTATTAGATAACACTGAAAATATGTAATGGTACAAATATGTCCAAGCTGTAGACGAACAATATCCGAGGAAGCAACAATGTGTCCTCATTGTGGAGCCCAGCTTGAATCCGAGGTAAAATGTCCCTTCTGTAACATACTCATCGATTCCAAGAACACCATATGCCCCCACTGCGGTGAGCTATTGATCTACGAGTACCCGAAACAGGTTACGGCTAAACGGAACGCTGTCTTGTTTCCATTGGGGTTATTGTTGTTGTTCTCGATGGCTGGTTACTGGTATCTGAACTGGAAGGGCATAATCAGCACAAATAACATATTCAATATCGGCTTCGTAGCCCTATGGCTACTGGGCTTTGTCCTCTATGGCGCGTATATGGGGAAAGGCGACAAGGATTTCTGGTTTGGCAAGTAGCCGTCCCGGTGTTAAATAATACCAAAGTGATATTCTTGTGAGGAAAATGCAGGATTACTACATTGGCGTGGACAGCGGAACCCAGAGCACCAAAGCCATCATCATGAACACAGCGGGCGAAGTATTAGGCAAAGCCTCAAGAAGCTATGGATTGATCGAGGGACTACCCGTTGGACATATGGAGCAGCATCCTGAGATATGGGTTCGTGAGACCCTTGCAGCCATCAGAGAAGCCCTAGACATAAGCAAGATAGACAGAAACAACGTGAGGGGTATCGGTGTAAGCGGTCAACAGCATGGTTTTGTACCCCTTGATGAGTCTGGACGTGTCATCCGTCCAGCTAAGCTCTGGAACGATACCAGCACAGCCGAGGAATGCCGCATCATCATGGATAATCTCGGAGGACTGGAAGAGACGGTTAAGCTTGTGGGTAACCCC
The DNA here is from genome assembly GCA_026014515.1 of Candidatus Bathyarchaeota archaeon. Lineage (GTDB taxonomy): Archaea > Thermoproteota > Bathyarchaeia > TCS64 > TCS64 > RBG-16-57-9. Next base: position 36,137 of record JAOZIG010000039.1, read on the forward strand.
ATGCTTCCCGGTTACACTGCGCCTAAGATACTTTGGCTGAAACGTCATGAACCGGAAAACTATGCCAAGCTGGCGTATGTGTTGCTTCCTCATAATTACATCAACTATATGCTCACTGATGTCGCGGCGATGGAGTATGGAGATGCCTCAGGCACTATCTTGATGGATGTAAAGACGCGGCAATGGTGCAAACCCGTCATCGATGTAATAGACCCTGAGCTTGAAGAGAAATTACCTATGCTATACTCGTCGGACTCTCCTGTTGGTTACTTGAATCCGAAGGCAGCCCACAGCCTAGACCTATCCAGTGATGTATTGGTGTCTGCTGGTGGCGGTGATAATATGATGGGTGCTATAGGCACTGGTAATACTTCTCCGGGGAAGGTGACTGTGAGTCTCGGTACCAGTGGCACCGTTTATGCCTACTCTAAAAAGCCTGTTGTTGACCCGGTTGGTGAGGTTGCTGCTTTCTGTGACTCGACAAACGCTTGGCTCCCCATGGTTTGCACAATGAATGTCACTGTAGCCACTGAACAGGTACGCGGATTATTCAAACAAGACTACGCATCACTTGAGAAACACCTATCAGACAGTCCAGTTGGCTCAGATGGAGTATTCTTCTTGCCTTATCTTACAGGTGAACGCACACCAAGCATGCCTGACTCCAATGGGGTGCTCTATGGACTGAACCCCGGAAACTATACTGAGTCGAATATCACTCGCGCCACCGTTGAAGGCGTAACCCTTGGACTCAATTATGGATTAAACAGGATGAAGGAACTCGGCATAAATCCCTCTGAGATTAGATTAACTGGTGGAGCAAGCCGTAACCGTGTCTGGGCACAGATATGCGCGGACATATTTGACACTGAGGTCGTGGGCTTTAAGGAGTCTGAGGGTGCCGCGCTTGGTGCAGCCATACAGGCTTACTGGTGTGATGGGCTTCAGAATGGCTCCGGTGAGGCGATCTCAGATATCACCGATAGACTGGTTACGGTTGATGAATCAAGTAGGCTCTCACCGGTGAAGGATAACGCAGTTAAGTACAAGCGTATCCAGAAACGCCATGACGCGTTACGAGACCATATATTTCAATAATAATATATTCTTATTATATTAAATCCAAAAATTGTTCTCTTGATAGATTAGCCTGTCGTAGAATCGACTTTAGTGTACCTTTTGCTATTTCTCTATGATCAGGGATAATCACTATTAGCGTCCTGCCATTCTTTTTCTTTAACCTAATATGACTACCTCTTTTGCCAACATCGATAAACCCATTTTACTAAGAGCCTTAATTACGTCACGACCAGAGACTACTGGTAGAGTCTGCTACTTTACCTCTATCAACGTAACCATTGGTTTGAAATCAGGAGACTCGTAATCAGCATCTTCGTCCTCAAGATAAAGCGTAATAGCTTCTTTCAGGTTTTCAAGTGCTTCTTCAATTGACTTGCCTTGACTAGCTATATCCAATTCTGGACAATGTGCTACGTAAAGCTCATTTTCTTTGTTTATCACTGAGGAGAACTGATGAGTCATTGTATTTTGTTCTCGGTTGGTTAGATATAGGCTTGGTGTTTCATTCTTTTGTTACCTCAATAAGAAATCATATACTTTATCTGGTATCCTATTGGCTATGTCATCTCTTCGCCACAAGAATGAGGTCTATAATTATATCGATGAACACAGCCAAGACGCTGTAACTTATCTACGGAAACTAATCAAGATCGATACTCATGTCCCACCGGGGCTCAACTACCCTAAACTCTGCAGGGTCATGGCAGACCGCTTCAACCAATACGGGTGCCTATGCGAGATACATGAAGCCACAGAGCCATACCTTGAGGCATCAGGCGCGGAAACAATGGGACTCGATGGACCAAGAAGCAACATTGTAGCCACCTACAAAGGCACAGGCGGTGGACCAAGGCTTCACTTGAGTGCTCACATCGACACCGCGCCATATGACCCTGAAGGGTGGACCGTAGACCCACTTGAAGGCAAGGTAACCGAGTCCAACCCCTATGGGAAGAGTCCACTGGATGTTGGTGGGGGCTATGTCTGGGGTAGAGGTGCTTGCGATGACAAGAGTATGCTTGTAGCTATGACTATGGCGTTGGAGACCGTCCATGAGCTGGGGTACAAGCTCAGAGGTGACTTGATTCTCACTGGCAACTGTGATGAGGAGATTGGTGGTGTTGCTGGTCTTGGTTATCTCATTAAGGAGGGTTTGGTGAAGGCTGATCTGGGTATCCAGCTTGATGGTGATGTTCATAAGATGGGTTTAGCCGCACAGGGAAGGGTCAGGTACAGGGTTAAGACCTATGGTAAATCATATCACGGTCAGATGCCCATTCTAGGAGTTAACGCCATTGAGAAGATGAGCAACATCAACGTAGCCCTCACAAGGCACTGGAGAGAAGAGCTACTCCACAGACACAAGGCGTTGCATGGTATCGTGTTACCCGAGGCTATCGTGGAGGCTGGGTATGATAAACTGACTGCGATGCTGAATATTGGTACCATTAAGGGCGGAATACAGGGTGCTACTGTGCCTGATCTATGTGAGGAGGAGGTTTTACGGTGTATGCTTCCCGGTGAAAATGAGGCTGATGTAACTGCTGAAATCACAGAGGTCATTGAATCAGTGAAGCAAAGCGATCCCGCGTTGAAGTACAGTCTTGATATAATCAACAGCCGTGAAGGCTACGTACAAGACCCAAATCATCCGTTTATCCAGAGGAGCCGTGAGATAATCAGTGATTGTCTCGGTGTGGTTCCCGAGTTTTCTGGTAATCTTGGTAGTACGGATATGAATTATCAGGTGAATGATGGTGGTCAACCCTGTTTCACCATGGGCACTGGTTATGCTTATACTCGTTATCATCAGAAGGATGAGTCCGTGAGTATCGATGACTTCTTGATGAACGCCAAGATGCTCGCGTTGATTATACTATATACCTTAAGTTAGATTAATCTTTTTTAAAAAACAGTTTAATGTAATTGAATATATTTAACTTAATCAAACAGTCTTTTATGTTGATTATTTGTTTTTTCCATATTAAAACAATTAAAACAATGCCTGCTACAAAGAGAATATATGATAATATGCCAAATAAGGGATTGAAAAAAGCATTGATTTGCTCCTCCTTATTAATATTAAATTTAATTATGATTAAAACATTAAATAAATAACTAAGATATGATATTAAATATGTTCCTATGACGAATAAACTCCTAGCTATATTCAATATTATTACAGATTTGTTATAGTAATATAGAATGTATAAGATGAAAGAAATAAAAAACAACAACCAAGAATAATATATTGTGCGAGACATGAAAGGCAATGTTTTTTCGTATTTTAGTTGAATCAATAAAGGTATTCTAACAAGTGTATAATTATAAAGAGGGTATTCTTTTATATCCAGTGATAATAATTGAGTACTAATAACAAAAATTAATCCCATTAAAATTGTTACAATATTTAACTCATCTTTTACTTTAAAATCATCGCTCATTTAAACACAAAAAAATGTTATTCTCTATTTATTAGAATCTTTAGATTGAAATTAGTCGTTTATTTCATAAACCCAAGCAACTCCTATTCTCTTATGAAGGATTTACGCCCACAGAAAATACATAGAACCCCAGAGCAGCTACTGAAGCATCTTAAGGGTACTACTCTTGAGCCCAAGTATAGTGCGGGGGTCTGGTATTTCTACCCGGGAGCAAGCAGGTTCCACGAAACCTACATAGACAAAGGTACCATCGAGGAGACGCTGCGCAAGGTTGCTTGGATGCATGATGAGGGTTATGTTGATTCTAGTTTCGGTGTGGAGGCTCACTACCCCAACGAGGTGAACTGGGAGAACCTCCACCTATACAAGGAACTGGAAAAAGAGACAGGCATCAAGCTACTCACAGCCATACCCTTCCTCTTCTACGAACGCAGATACCAACACGGAAGCCTCAGCAACCCAGACCCTGAGATCCGAAAACACGCCATAGACCGCACAACAGAAGCATTGAAGCTCAACAAGGAGCTAGGCACAGAGTTCGCAGTAGTCTGGCCCGGAATCGACGGCTACGAGAACCCCTTCGGACACGATTTCTATGGTATGTGGGACCGTTTCGAGGCTGGACTAGCAGAAGCCATGGATACGGTACCCGGTGTACGAGTAGCCATGGAGCCCAAACCATACGAGCCACGAGGCAACAACGTATGGAGAAACACGGCAAACGGGTTATTGATGTGCCGCGATGTAGAGAAGCGGCTCAAAGCAGAGGAGAACTGCGAGGTACTGGATAAGGGGCAGGTTATGGTCGGGTTGAACCCTGAAGTAGGTCACGTTTTAATGGGTCACGAGGAGTTAGCAGGAAGCTTTGCCTCCGTACTTAGGGAGGGGAGGCTCATGCATAGTCACTGGAACAGTCAGCCCCTAGGTAACTATGATCAGGACTTGAACATCGGTGTTCTCGGGTATGACCAGATGCTAGCGACGCTGCTTGTCTTCAAGATGCACAGCTTCAAGGGCTACTATGGTATTGACATTAACCCTGAACGGATGCCCGTAGAACGAGCCTTGGTACTCAGCATGAACAGTCTCGACGCTGCGTCGGATATCATCAATGCCTTGGATTATGATACCTTGGTGGCTGCGATGTTTGATCCCGCTGGTTACCCGGGTACGATTGAGGATGTCATGACACGTGCACTGGCTCCTGACAAGTCCAAGTTACGTGAGCTTCCCTAACCTTTATTCCATCTATCTATTTCTCTTGTTTATGCAGCGCGTGGTTGTTGTCGGTACCTCTTGTTCAGGTAAGACCACTGTGGGTGCATGTATATCTGAGCGGCTTGGTTTGCCTCATGTTGAGCTTGATAGTATTCACTGGGCTCCCAACTGGACCGAGATACCAAACGAGGAGTTCAGAGAAAAGGTAGCTAAGGTCACTGAGAGAGATAGTTGGGTGGTGGATGGTAACTATCGTGTTATACGGGATATTCTCTGGGGTCGTGCGGATACGATTGTCTGGCTTGATTTACCCTTCAGGATTGTATTCTGGCGTAGCATCAAGCGTACAGTTACCCGGATTATCACTGGAAAAGAGCTTTGGAACGGCAATGTGGAACACTGGGATGCCCTACTTGGACCAGAAGGGATGCCTAAATGGGTCATCAAAACATACTGGAAACGGAAGAAAGAGTTCCCAGAGTTGTTCGCTAGTCCCGAGTATAGTCATCTTGAGGTGGTTCATCTTAGAACACAGGCTGAGATTGATACTTGGCTAGGTAATCTTGGCGTCTGATTCATTATTCCTTATATAATCCCCCGCTGGATATTCAGCGAATAGGTGCCAAACGATGCGTGTAGCCGTAGTAGACAAAGAACGCTGTAAACCCGACAAATGCACACAGGAATGTATCAGGTTCTGCCCCATGGTCAGGACAAGACGAGAAGCCATCAGACAAGACACAGACGGCAAAGCCTACGTATCAGAATACATCTGCAGCGGCTGCGGAATATGCGTCAAAAAATGCCCCTTCGACGCCCTTAGTATCGTAAACCTACCCGACGAACTTGAATCAGAGCACCTCCACAGGTTCGGACCCAACAGCTTCACACTATACAGGATACCAAAACCCAGACAAGGCAACGTAGTTGGGCTTCTCGGGCGAAACGGCATCGGAAAATCAACGCTACTGAAGGTTCTCGCAGGGGAACTCATACCAAACTTTGGGAAATTCGATGAACCCCCAACAAAGGAGCAGGTAATCGAACACTATGTAGGCACTCCAATGCACGAATACTTTGAGGGCGTCTATGGTGGCGGCTTCAAAGCCATCCATAAGCCCCAGTACGTTGACAAGATACCTAAAGTAGTCAAAGGAAAAACAGGAGAACTCCTAGAGAAACTGGACGAAAGAGGCGTACTAGCTGAGATAGTTGATGACCTAGAACTTGGGCATCTGCTTGACCGTGATCTCACTGTGTTGAGTGGCGGGGAGCTTCAACGAGTAGCCATCGCTACAGCCATCATCCGAGACGCTCCGGTTTATCTTTTTGACGAGCCCAGCAGCTTCCTTGACGTTTATCAGCGTACTCGTGCGGCGCGTATTATCCGTGACTTGGCTGATGATGATCGTATGGTTATCGCGGCTGAGCACGACCTAGCTGTACTGGACTATATGAGTGACGAGATTTTCATCCTCTACGGTGAGCCCGATGTCTACGGTATCGTGTCCAATGTGCACAGCGTCCGTGAAGGCATCAACATCTACATCAACGGGTACATACCAGACGAGAACGTCAGGTTCAGACAAAGCCCAATAGTGTTCCACGAGAAACCCCCACAGGAACAACAAGCCAGCACCTACAATATCCTTGAGTGGACTGATCTCATGATGGATTACGGTGACTTCAAGCTGGAAGTTGACGCTGGAGGCATCAGTATGGGTGAGGTAGTCGGCATCCTAGGCATGAACGGGATAGGTAAGACCACGTTTGTGAGGATGCTTGCTGGAGTAGAAGAACCTACAGAGGGACAGGTAACCAACCCTGAGATCAAGGTCAGCTACAAACCCCAGTATATCACGGCGAACTTCGAGGGCACAGCAGAACAAGTACTGCGAAAGGCAGCGGGCACCAAGTATGTTGAGAACTGGTACAGGGCAGAGATTATCGAGCCATTGCACGTGAAACGGATGCTGGATAAAGAGGTAAGTATCCTGAGCGGCGGTGAGCTTCAACGTGTAGCTATCGCGGAGTGTTTGAGTCGTGATGCTGATATTTATCTGTTGGACGAGCCCAGCGCATACCTTGACGTTGAAGAAAGGTTAGCCGTT
>JAOZIG010000039.1:42999-45242 GCA_026014515.1 Candidatus Bathyarchaeota archaeon
CACGCGCCATCAGGCGAATCACTAAGATGCGTGGTGTCACGGCATTCGTTGTTGAACACGATATAGTTACGCAGGACTTTATCGCGGACAAGATCATGGTCTTTGACGGTGAGTCAGGCAAGTATGGTCATGCTGGTAACCCCCAGAGCCTTGAGGATGGAATGAATACATTCCTAGAACAGATGGATGTATCCTTTAGACGCGATGGTGAGACCAAGCGTCCAAGGGTCAACAAACCTGATAGCCGACTGGACCGTGAACAGAAACAGAGTGGTCGCTACTACTATAGCGCCTAGTGTCCAAGGAGCAGAGCGATTATCGCTACCGCTATCCCTGAAACCACCATCTTGATTCCGCTAACCAGAATATTGTCTCCACTTATCGTAGCCAGATACACTCCTAACGCGAAGAGGCTGACTAGACAAGCCGCGGCTGATATTATGTAAGCGGCTTCTATGTTCAATACGCCTGGTACTAGTAGGAACGGTATGACGGCTGGGATCGATGCAAGGAAAGGCGCTGATCCATCTACGAATGCTGCAAATATTGATACAAATCTGCTTGCCTGCCCGTAGATCGTGTTATCGAGGTCGATTAGCATGGCGTCTTCCAGCTCGTTGAGGCTGTGGTTGCGTTCGGCGCTCTCGGTCATGTATGTGCCGCTGAACCCGGATACCATCATAGCCACCCCGCTGGTAAGAATAACACCTATGGTACTTTTCGGGTCGCTGATATGTCCCAGCCATGCACCCATTACAACGCCGAGACTCGTCATGGCGCCGTCGAAGGCGTTCATCGCGAAGTAGCGTCTGATAATTTTCTCTGCGCCTGTAACCGTAAGGTATTGCGCTGCGTCTGATAATTTTTCTTTTATACCATGGACAAACCCGTTTTCCCGTTGCCCATCCTCTGAAGACTCGTCCACTAGACTCTCATCCTAAGTGGACTCGGAGCCAAATAACTCTCTAAGGGGCTCTTCATCTAATTTATAGCACTCATCAGGCATGACCAACGTGACCATATAAAAGTTATGAATCCTGCCCATAGACTCTTATATCAGCGACGGGGCAGAGTTGAACCATGGTGTTCAACATCGTCCGCGTGGTGCGGGTTGAGCCAGGCGCATCCCTTGATGGCACCGTTTTTGATCAGTGGATTCACATCGAGTTCGGGGGAAGCACCGCAAGCGTATTTGACCCTGATATGATTGCGCCCGAGTATGCTTCGGGGGAGATTCATGAGTTGAAGCTCAGCTTGATGGCCACGAGTGTTGAACCAAGTAATAGTAGCGCCAGAGGGGTCTCTGGTAACTGGTATTATGGTAGGGTTGTCTCGGTGTACAGGCGTGAGAGCCTCTATGACCATATCTTGGATATCAATGGGTTGAAGATTCACCTACTTGAAAACAAGGAGCATTCTATTGGGGAGTATCTTTCTGTCAGGGGCAGGCTTGACCTTGATGATATAAAGTACCCAAACGCTGAGTCTTGGACAACCGCCTAGACAGTTATCTCGATATCCAGTTTCTGCACTAGTTCCTTGTACCTGTTCCTAATGGTTACTTCTGTTACCTGAGCTACACATGCTACCTGATGCTGTGTCAAGTCCTCGTCTGTGATTCTACTGCTTACGTAGACGCATGCTGCGGCTATTCCAGCTGGGCTTCTCCCATGGGTAAAGTTCTTCTTTGATGCTTCTTCAAGTATCTTCATGGCAAGCATCTCGGTGTGCCCATAAAGACCTAGCTGGGAGACGAGTCTGTTGATGTATCCTGTTCTCTGGACTCTTGGAACATCGATGTCGAGTTTCTGTCTCAGGAACCTGTAGTTTCGTGCAGCGGTTTTTCTTGGGATGTTCGCTGCCTCAGCTACATCAGTCAGTGATCTTACTATGTTGCATTGTCTGCATGCAGTGTATAATGATGCTACTACCACGCATTGGATGGTTCTGCCGCGTATGAGGTTGGTTTTTAGGGCTTTCCTGTAGATCATTGAGCTTGTCTCAAGTACGTTGCGGGGTAGGTTCATCTTGTTGCTGAGTTTTGTCATCATGCTCAAAGCCTGAGCAAGGTTACGGTTGTATGAATCAGTGATCTTGCTCCTACGGTTCCACTTACGAAGCCGGTAAAGCTTGTTTCGCGTCTCTGGGTTCAACCTCTTACCTGCGTAATCGATGTTTCTCCATCCGATTGAGGTTGATAACCCCTTGTCGTGGATGGTGAAGGTCATGGGGCTACCTGTTCT